>JAJISG010000059.1 GCA_022848835.1 Thermoplasmatota archaeon
ACCAGGCCCTCATGGGACCTCGACGCCTTGAGGGCCATCTCGCTCTCGTAGTACTTTCTGTACTCGTTCACCATCTCCCTGTGCTGCTCCTTGGACCCCTTCGTGAAGCGGAAAATGTCGGCGTAAAGCTCATCATCCTGCGGAAACTCCTCCGAGGTGGAAATGAGAACCGCCTTCTCGAACTTCTCCAGGGAGTTGATGTGGTATCCTTTCGGAGTATGCTTGAAGTGAAGGGCCCCCACCTTGATCGTTGCCAGCCAGGTGGATGACGAGTTCCAGAGGAAGGTGTAGGAGCCGTCCACCGCTACCATATCCCTGGGCGTCTCGGGCACCTCGAAGTCTACGAGGTTCAGGGGAGGATCCTCAACCTCTCCGTCATGGTATTCTAGGACCTTCCTCAACTCCTGACGGAGCTCCTGTAGAACGTTCAGGCGAGCACCTCTGCCTTGGACTCGCCAGTAGCCGTCATGGTGACCCTGATCCTTCCAGGGAACTTCTCGGCGACCTCCGCCAAGTGGGTAATAAGGATGACCTTCTCGAAGGACTCGCCCATCTTGAAGAGCGTGGACACAAAGAGCTCCCGGGAACTCTCGGTATCGAGGGATCCCAAGTCGCCCTCGTCGATGAACAGGGTCTTCATCCTCCCGTAGGTTCTACCCACCTGGGGCATGCTGGCAAGCTCTTTGGCGATGGCGAACCTCAGGGCTGCGTTTATCTGGGTCCTCTCACCACCGCTGAACACGCCCACATCGTGCCATTCCTTGTCGACTCCCTCCACCAGAATCCTGATTCCGTAGCCCCTGGTCTCCTCATGGGTCTCCAGCTTGACACGCTGAAGGCGACCGTTCGTGAGGTCGTTGAGATTTTTGGAGGTCTCGATCTCCAGCTCAGGCAGCAAGCGGTTTATGGCGTACATGACGACGCCCTTCTTGTGGAACACGCCCTCCCTGAGGATGGCGTGAACTTCTGCCACTGCCCGATGCTCCTTCAGCCGGGACTCCGCATCCTTCAGCCTGGTCTCTAGCTGCTGCAGGTCATGCAGCTGCTGCTGCGCAGCCTTCAGACTGGCCTCGGCCTCGTAGAGGGTCTTTGTCGCCTCGTCCCTCCGCTCTCTGAGCAACTCCACATCTTTCCTGGCTTTCTCGTAAGCCTCTTCACTCTTCTCAGCCTTTGACAGGAGCTGAGACGCCTCCCTCATCCTATCTAATATCTCACTGCGCTGGGTCTCCATCTCTCCGATGAGGTCCTCCAGATCCTCCAATCTCTGCAGCTCCTCCCTGGCTCGCTGGAGGGGCTTCATCTTCTCACGGAGCCTTTCAAGAGCCTCACGCAGAGCCGACAGCCTCTTCTTCTCCTCGGGACCATAACCCGCCTTCTCAATCGTGCCCCTCAGCTCCTGGCGCTTACGCCCTAGCTCCTCCCTCTTCCCCTCCCATTCCTCCCTTCGCTCGTCCAGCTCCCGTCGCATAGTCGCGATGCGGTCCCCTATCTCGCTGTACAGAAAGGTGTCCCTGTTTATGCCCCGAACCTTCTTCTTCGTCGCTGTCAGGGCCTTCTGGGTCTCCCCTTGCTCCTTCCTGAGCATCTCGACCAAGTCAACCTTATGGGACAGCCATCGGAGCTCCTTGCGGATTCGGGTCACTCTCTCCTCCAAGGAACCCTCTTGCTTCAGGACCTGGAAGGCCTCCTCAACCCCTATGTCTGTGGACAGCCCAGCAAGTCTGGTTTCCTCTCCCTGAATCTTTCGCTCCATGCTTGCGACAAGGGCCTTGAAGCTAGCCTCAGCATCCCTCATTCTGTCTTCCACGGACTCAAGCTCTTTCCTTAGGAGAGCGACGCGCTGCTGTCTAGCCATCAGGTCCTGAGTTTCTTCACCGAGGCCCTCAAGCTCTCTCACCTCCTTGGAGAGCTTCTCGGCCCTCTCCTTCAGTTCCGGAAGTCGACGGAGTACCTCCCGCTTATCCTGCAGCCTCTGCTCCAGATCCTCTCGAGAGCTCCGGAGGGCCTCTAGGGTGGTCTTCGCCTCGATTTGGGCTTCATGGCCCTTCTCGAGCTCCTTGAGCTCCTCTTGCCTGGAGGATAGCTGGCTCTCGGCTACCTCGTGGGCCCCGCCATACCTCACCACTCGTCCCTCCCACGACTCCACCTCCTCCCGCAACCTGGAGAGCTGAGAGAGCTGCTCCCTTAGAACCAGGAGCTCACCCTCGGCGGCCTGCATCTCCGCCCTCACGGCGTCCAGCCTCTCCTTGGCGATGTCAGCGGCCTTCTCAAAGGTCTCCAGCCTGAAGAGCTTCTGAAAGACCTCCAGCCTCTCGGAGGGCCTGTCGGCCCCCAGCTGTTTCATCTCCTCCTGACGGACGAATGTGGAGTTTCTGAAGCCGTCGTAGTCCAGCCCGATGATGTCCTCGATGACCGCCTCGAGCTCTGGGATAGTGCCCCGTATGTTCTTACCATCCCTCCGCAGCTCCAGGTAGGGCGAACCGGTGGAGGAGAAGCCTCGCTTCACCTCGTAGACGGAGCCGCCCTGATGGAAGATCAGGGTGACATATCCCCCATTCCTGCAGATCTCCGAGATTCTGATCCCCCTGATGTCCGTCCTAGTGGATCTCTTGTAGAGGGCGAAGGTTATGGCGTCCAGGATTGTGGTCTTGCCCGCCCCCGTAGGGCCTGTAACGGCGGTGAACTTTCCGGGAAAGGTGATGGGAGGGCTCGTCCTCTCTAGGTACCTCATGAAGCCCTTCATCTCAACCGCCTGGAGGACGAAGCCGTCGTGGGGACTGGGCGGTGGCTTCTTGGAGGCCGTGACCCTCTCCTTTGGGGCCTCCTTGGAGAAGGACTCCAAGGTCTTCAACTCAGGACCTCCCTCAGGATCGCCTCCCCCTCACTGAGGATGTCCTCCAGCCGCGTGTGGTCTCCGTAGTTGAGCTTTACATACTCCTCAAAGAGCCTCAGGGGGTCCAGGGTGAACTCCTCGAGAGAGATCCTCTCCCTATCGGTATACGACAGCGATAGCTCATAGTGGAAGGCCTCTGAAAGCCTCTCAGCGATCAGCGCCTCATCCAAGAGCTCCCGCTGGCCCTCCTCCAGCTGTATCTCCAGGCGCACCAGGGCATCGCGAAGGCCCTGTTGAAGGGCCTCCATGACCTGGCCTGTGGGGTCACCGCCGGTGGCATCCACTTCCACCTTGACCATGGGCCGGGTGGGCAAGGGGTGGAAAGACCAGCCCTCTCCAGGACTGTAGGTGACGAATCCCTTGGGATCGCCTCTCTCGCCCCAGTCGACCCTCTCGGGGGCTCCCACGTATACCACCCTGTCCCCCAGGACCTGATGAAGGTGGATGTGGCCGAAGATGGCCAGCTCCACAACGGAGGGTATCATATCGAGAGTGAAGGAGAACTCTCCCGGGAGCACCTCGGGATACGCGGTGGACCTCACCTTGGCCCCTTCCACGTAGTAGTGTCCCAGCATCAGGACGTGCTCGCCCTTGGCCTCCTCAACCCTCCTCCTCATCCACTCCTTCAGCATCCTGCGACCCAGCTCGAAAGTCTGCTCTCGGGGCACCTCCTCGCCCAGCCTCTCTCGAACCCTGTCGGCGATATGCTCGGGATGGAGATAGGGCAGGATGAGGAAAGTCACGGTCTTTCCGTCTATGACCGCCTCCTTCACGGTTGGCTCCCGAAAGACCTTCACATGGGGATAGCCCCTGAGATCGTCCAGGGAGGTGCCGCGACTCCACTGCCTGGGTTGATCGTGGTTACCCGCCACAACCCAGGTCTTGATACCAGCCCGGCCAAGGGGCTCGATAACGTCCCTGCGGACCAGCTCCCTGAAGGAGGGGCTCACATGGGTCCGATCAAAGAGATCGCCTCCCACCACGAAGAGGTCGACTCGATTCTCTATGGCATACTCAGCTGTCCTGGCGAAATTCCGGTGGAGATCCAGGGACCTCTCCGAGATTCCAGTCTCAGGATCGACCCTGAAACCGAAGTTTATCCCCTCGTGTACGTCACAGACCGCCAGGAGGCCTCCCATCGCGCCCTGTAAAGAGGCCTCGGCTTATATGCATAAGGGAGAGGTGGATGAAAGTAGAGACGGCCCCTAAGGAGGTCCTCGAACCCTGGAGAGGTGTTTGTGCCCCACGTAAACATCCTCCCACCGGCCTCTCAGGGTCTCCTTCAGTTCCTGGATAGTCTGCCCTATATCGGTCCCTTCGGCGGGATCGAGAACGATTACCCCGTCCCCGGAAGGGGCGGCGAACTCGATGGCCAGGACCTCCTGAAAGTCCTCCCCCTTCGGTATGAGGCTCGTATGCACCAGCATGACATCCTTCAGCGGGATCAATTGGCCTCTGATGCCCTTGGCGACCACCCTGATCCCCTCCTTAGTGATTGTCACCTGGGGAGCCCTCTGACGTCGGAAGAGGGAGAGCGTCTGAGAGGCTACGACGAGGAGAGCTGGGTTGACACAGGTGTCGTCCCCCCTGCCCTGGAGACGTGGCGGGTAGAAGTGGTCTCCGGCGAGGCCTCAACACGGGTGATCACTGCGGTGCGGCCCTAAATGCCTTCCGTGTCTACCCTCTCCTCGAGGAGCTCTGTGCCGGCATCCTTTTCCCCTCGGATCGAGATGCCCATCGGTGATAAGGCCCACCGACTACCCTGGTGTCCATACTGACGGTAAAACTCTCTACACAGAGAACCTCGTCCCTGGTGTTTCTGTGTACGGGGAGAGACTCGTCAGGGAAGGGACTCGGGAGTTCAGGGTATGGAGTCCGCGCAGGAGCAAGTTGGCGGCACTCCTCTTCAAGGGGTTCGACCAATATCCCCTCGTGGAGGACTCCAGAGTCCTCTATCTGGGCTCCGCTACCGGGACCACCGCCAGCCACGTCTCCGATATTGTGGCCCAGGGGACGTTGTACTGCGTGGAGATAGCCCCCAAGGCGTTCCAGAAGCTGCTCCTCCTGTCTGAACAGAGGAGAAACCTAGTTGCCATCCTGGCCGATGCCAGACATCCCGACAGCTACAGCTCATTGGTGGGAGAGGTGGACGTGCTATACCAGGATGTGGCCCAGAGAGATCAGGCGCGGATTTTCATGAATAACGTGGGCATGGCTGGCCCTTCCGCCATCGGTGTTCTCATGCTGAAATCGAGAAGCGTCGACACAGCAGCACCTCCCGCAAGTGTCTTTAGACAGGAACGGAGGGTTCTGGAGGATGGTGGGATGAGGGTGATCTCCGTCGTGCCCCTTGGCCCATACCGGGGCGACCACGCCGCGTTCATCCTCCGCCCCTGAGCCCTCCGTCCAGGTTACCCGTGAACCGTGACTGTTACTTCAAGAGTTAAATATTGGTAGCACGTAGAAGATTGCCCTGAGGTCAGCTAGATGGCAAGGATGCATAGGCGGAGAAAGGGAAAGTCCACCTCCAAACGACCTTTACTGGAGAAGCCTCCCAAATGGATATCTATGAAGCCCAAGGAGACTGAGAAGCTCATCCTGAAACTCCATGAGGAGGGCCTCCAGACCGCCCACATAGGCATTCGGCTGAGGGACCAGTACGGCATCCCGAGTGTCAGACTAGTGACGGGGAAATCGATCACGCGGATCCTGCGAGACAACAGCGTGGAGATGGATATGCCAGAGGATCTTCGCAACCTCATGAGAAAGGTCGTGGGCCTGCAGAGCCATCTGAAAGAGCATCGGAAGGACATCCATAACAGGAGAAGTCTCGAGCTGATCGAAGCAAAGATTCGTCGCTTGGTTCGCTACTACAAGAGGGAGGGAGTACTCCCGGAGGAATGGAAGTATTCCAGAAAGACAGTGGAGATCCAGGTCAGGTAGGCGTTGTCTAGATGGATATGTTGAGGAGTTTGCCAGAGCCGCTCGATGAGAGGCTGAATGAAGCGGTCGAGGTGACCAAGACTGCTGAGCGGGCTCGCATACTCTCCCACTATGATGGGGATGGGACCGCGGCGGCCGCGCTGCTCACCCTCGCCCTTCTGAGGGAGGGCATGGAGGTCCACACTACGCTCTCCCATCAGCTGGAACCGGAGGAGCTGGAAGCCCTGGATCTGGACAGTGCCGATGTTCTTCTTGTCAGCGACATGGGCAGCGCCCAGGTGGACTTCCTCGAGAAGTTCAAGCTGCCCGTGGTCATTCTTGACCATCACCAGCCCCTCAGGGAATCGAAAAGCGTCATCCAGATAAATCCTCACCTCTTTGGTTTGAGTGGAACCAAGGACCTCTGCGGAGCCACGACGGCGTTGCTCTTTACGTTGGCGATGGCAGAAACCAACCTGGACCTGGCTGGAATCGCCCTCATCGGTTGCATCGCCGACCGGCAGCACGTAGGCGGCTTCGAGGGCATCAACAAGGCTCTTTTCGATAAGGCGCTGGAGGAGAATGTACTCAAGCCCGAGAGGGGGCTCGCGCTCGCAGACCTCTCCATGGAGGAGGCTCTCCTCTATTCCGTCGGACCCTATTTCAAGGACCTGTCTGGCCGGAAGAACAGGGTCCAGAAGTTCTTGTCCGACATGCACCTGGATGCCGGAAAGAGGTTCAGGGAGCTACGGGACGCGGAGAAGGAGAACCTGGTGTCGACCCTGAGTCTCTGGCTCCTCAGACAGGGTGTCCGTCCCGAGACTGTGGAGCACCTGGTGGAAGAGAGGTACTGGTATCCCCCCTACGGGATATACGTGGATGAGCTGGAGGCCTATGTCAATGCCTGCTCCCGACAGGGGGAGGAGTCCCTGGGCCTATCCCTCAGCTTGGGAGATTTCAGCGAGAGGGAGAGAGCTGAGGAGATCCGGACGAAGCACTGGAAGGAAGTTCTCAAAGGCCTGATGAAGGTGGAAGCTGACGGGGTTTTCTCGAAGAAACACGTGCAGTTCTTCTACACCGATGTGGCCACTCTTGCGGGGTCGGTAGCGGGGGTTAGCATGAGATACCTCCTGGACCAGGAGAAGCCGACGCTTGCCCTGGTAGTTGCCGATGGCATGACCAAGGTATCCGCTCGGGCGACCGACTACCTCGTTGAGAAGGGCCTGAACCTGGCGGAGGCTCTGAGGCTTGGAGCAGAGGCAGCAGGCGGCTCGGGCGGGGGCCATAACATAGCCTCTGGCGCCACCATCCCAAAGGGAAAGGAGGAGAGGTTCCTGGAGGCGGTGGATTCCGTCGTCGGAAAGCAATTGACGGGAGGCTCCCCCGAGGCGTAGCCCGATGCTGATCGCTTCCTACTGCCCTACCTCTCCCAGGACCCTGAGATCCGCTGCTGAGGTTATGAGTATCTCCAGATCTCCCCTGTAGGTCTGCAGCTCGCCCCGCACCATGACCTCCGCGCCCGGGTCGATGGCCTCCTTATTCTGAAAACCCTCGTACACATCGAGGCGGGCGAAGGCCGCGATCTCTGCATAGTCGAGAGGATCGACGAGGAGTAGCCAGAGGCCGGAGGAGGTCAGGCGCACTTCTTTCACCTCGCCCACCGTCTCAACCCACTGGCCCACGAACCCCTCGTTCAGGTCACCTATTGCGAAGGCAGCTGGGCCTATGGAAAGGCTGTAGAGGTAGAGGGCTGTCAGGGAGATGATGGAGAGGGCAGTGACCAAGGCCACGGTCTCCTTCCTACCCGACAGGTCCAGCTCACTCCCCCTAATAGGCGTCGATTAAGTCTACGACCTCCCGCCTCTCCATCTCCCTCTTCAGCTCCTCCCCTTCCAACACCACTAGGTTCCTCTCCAGTAAGGCCAGTTCCTTAGAGTCCAGGGCCTTCGGGTCGATGGGGAAGAGGACCACGGCACGATTCTGCATCGCGAACTCGTTCACGTGCTCGACAAAGAGGAGGGCCTGGACGAAGTCGTTGTTCAGCATCAGGTATTCTAGCCCATCCAGAAGAACTACCGCCTGATCGCTGTCCTTTATGAAGTCGCAGACGAGCTTATTCAGACTTCCCAGAGACCTGGGGTTGTGAAAGTCCTCACCGAGGGTGTGGCTGAGCCAGATCACCCGAACGTCCTCCAGGTGCTTCTCCTTCTTCAGCTTGGAGGGGTGCCGCCTCGTGACGATGAGGCCTCTCCTTCCACCCCTTAGCAGTCGCTCGAAGAGGTAGAAACTGTGAGTCGGCTTCCTCTCCTTGACGAGGTAAGAGTCGTCGCCGAACTCGTCGAGGGACGTCTCTGCGTACAATCCCCGCTCCTCTCCCATGTCTCCTCCGGCAGAGGTATCGGTGTACAAAAATATCAACTTTGTGATGGAGCGAGGCTCTGACTCGGGAGCTTAGCTGGGGCCTTCGGCAATCGCCACTAACAGGGTCTCTCACTTCAAAAGAGAGGCCTCAAGGCTCTCGATGAGGCTTCTCGCAGGTACCTCCTGCATCGAGATGATTGTGGTCTTCCCAGTCACCCCTTCACCAGAGGGCTTCGCCTCGATGAAACCGAGGGCGTCAAGATCCTGAATGTACTTCCAGAACTGCGTGTGTCCTCTCTTCCTCTCGCCGAATTCCTCACTGGCCAAGGCGTATGCCTCCTCAGCCTCTCCAGTCGTGACATAAGCCTTCTTCTCCAGCTTCCTGGCGAGGGCCAAGAGGGCTATCATCTTGGGTCGATCTAGGCTCTCAAGCGCCTCCTCGCTGAGCAGGGCATGGGTCGTCGCCCTGGCCTCCCTGACGTGCTCCGGAACCACCTCCCTCATATCCTCGTCCAGGGCCAGCTCTCCGGCCCTCAAGAGAACCTCAATGGCGTACCTCGCGTCCCCATAGTCGGAGGCGATATCCGCTATTAGGTTCAAGCACTCCCCTCGTACCACGTCCGGGAAGAAGGCCAGTTTCACCCTATCCATCAGGATGTCCCTGAGCTCTGCCTGATTGTACTTCCCGAACTCCACCACATTGTTCCTCTTGAAGGTGCTAAGGGTGGACCTATCGAGGTAACTGAGGATGTTCCGCTGGGAGATCAGGATGAGGCTGATGCTTCCTCGAGGCTCCTGGTACTCCTCGTCAAACCGAGTGAGGTTGTAGATGAGGTCTGAACCCTTCTTGAGGAGGACGTCCGCCTCGTCCAAGACTGCGATCAGATGAGCCCTCTCCCTCTCCAGGTGCTTCCGCAGGACGTTGAGTTTCTCGGGAATGGAGAAGCCCCTTTCAGGGAACCTATCGTCCCACTTCTTCAGGATTGCCAGGAGGACGGAGTCCTCTGTGGCCCTCTGTCTACAGTTGACCAGGACCCACCTGACGTTCTTCCCCCTTTCCCGGGCGAACTCCTCGAAGTCCAGACAGAACCTCTTGGAGAGGTGGGTCTTTCCCGTCCCCACATTGCCCACCAGGAGGGCGTTCTGAGACAGATTAGCCTCCATCAGGGGGTGAAACAGGCTCTTAAGTGTCTTGAGCTGTTTCTCCCTGTGAGGCATCCTCTCCGGAACGAAGTCGAAAGAGAGCTTGCCCACGTCCTTGAATATGGGTGGTCCTCCTGGTCGGGGCATTCTACGTGAATAGCCATAGTGGTCGATAAAAACATTGCCCCCCTCGATGGACCACGACACCGGCAGGCGGAAAGGCCTCCCAGGAAACCTTTTAAGGCCACCTAGGATAGTAGGGATGTGAGCGAAGAGGACGCCGTGGGGTCCCTTCTGAAGAGCACTCTTGGCATCATTCACACTGAGGATATACTCATCGAGGCTGTCAGAGACCTCGTTAGGGAGGAGGTAAAGCGGTACGTCCGGCAGAAACTGGAGGCCAGACCTGCTCTTAAGGAGGAGCTGAAGAAGGGCGTTGCGGCCCTGGTTGAAGCCAAGGTTAGGGAGGCCTCCGCACTGATCCTCCTGGCGAAGAGCGCGGCCAAGCTGGGAGTCGAGCTCGTCCCCCCGCAGTTGCGAGAGGAGGTTGCCAAGGAACTGGTGGATGCCCTGGAGAAGGAGATTGCCACCGTTCTAGACAGAGGTCAATAGGTGGACTTCTTGAACCTTGGGGTGGCCTGACCAAGGGCTGCCGCAAGCCGTCCTGTCGAGACAACCCGGACTGTCACGCGAGATCGCAGACCTCATTTGCATTAAACGGTACTTACCTCGAAACTTTTAAGCGCTTTCTAGCGGCCGTACTAAGAGATAGACAGTGGCCAGAAAACCCGATTATCAGATGTCAGACTCGGCCGATGAAGTCGCCCGAGCTTCTGGTCTCCACGAGAGCGAGGTCACAACTTCGGTGGCCATGTCGAGTCGAGAGTCCCAAGGGTCATTGGAGATGAGGCAAGAGCTCGAGGCTCTTACTGTGAAGGAACTAAGAGGGAAGGCGAAGGAGTTGTCAGTGAGTCTGAGGGGCAGGAAGCTCAAGGCGGAGATAATTGATGCCATCTCATCCGCGATGGAGAGCAAGGGCGAGGAGCCCGTACAGAGCACATTCGATGATGACTCCGAGAGGCCCGATGTGAACCTCTCCTTAGGCAAACTGGAGGTCCTCTGGATCGGGGCCGCTGACAGGCTGACGAAGGGAGACTACAAGTCTACGATAGCCCTTTCAAGAAACTCTTTCCGGCTGTTGGATGAGTGGTCCTCCAAGTACCGGAAGGGCATGTGCTTTCGAGCTCTGCGAGCAGCAGAACTCTTCGCTCGTCGTTTTGAGGATGGAGGACTCGCTCAAAAACTGAAGAGAAGGATCGGGGAGGCTCGTAGAGCCTACGCCTCGGATGACCTAGACCGCTGCTCCCGTCTGATTAGGGAGCTCGAGGCAGAGGTCACGACCCTATACACGGAGGAGATGGGCAGGATTCGGGACATACTAGTCGAGAAGGAGAGGAGCCTCGAGGAGCTGAGCGGCACGAACACCGACCTCTCAAGGGCTCATGATCTGCTCTCCGACGCTGAGGTCGCCTTTAGACTGAATGACAACGCCCATGCTCTGGAGTTGATACACGGTTTCGAAGCGGTCATCGACGACGTTCAAAGGGAGGGGGAGAAGGAGTTGAGAGAGCACCTTGGCTCTGTCGAGTCCAAGCTCGTGGACACAGAGGAGTTCGGCATGCCTCTGAAAGGGGGCAGGAAGCTGTTGAGGCAGTCGAGAGTTGCCCTTGAGAGCGGCGACCTGCTGCTGGCCGCCGATCTGGCTCAACAGTGTGAGAAATCCGTGATTCAGGTTCAGAAGGGGCACATGGAGAGAGCGATGCAGTTGCGGAAGAAGTACTATCACGAGGTCCGGAACCTCATGTCATACCTCAAGCCCCTACTCGAAGAGGCCCGAAGCTACGGCATAGACATCGAGGACGTTAAGGTGCTGATCAAGCAGGCCCTGGGCCACCTCAGACAGGAGGAGTATTTCCTGGCCCTGGACGGGAGCCGGGAGGCCCGAAGGCTCATGAAGACCCTGCAGCCAGCCATTGTGGCGGAGAGGATGAAGAGGGGAATAGTCAAGCCCGACAGGGGGGAGTGTAACAGGTGCGGGTCCGCGGACGTCCGATATCGAGACGATGGATGGGGCGAGTGCGCCACATGCGGCCATCGCTTCTCCTGGTCGATAAAGCAGCAACCGTGGTTCATTAGCTTCCTCAGGAGGAAGCTGGCCAGACAGCCTCGAACCCATGCCTGAACTTGAAGGAGAGCCTGCGGGGCCTCGGGGGTGGAAGTCTTTTCTATCGCCTCTCCCTAGGGAGGCCCATGAGAGTCGGCCTTGAGGAGAGGGTGGAGGATTACACCCTCGAAGGTAGGGTAAGCTGCGGCGACCTGCTAGCACAGATGGGGAGGGCTGGGGGGTTTACGGCTCCCAAGCTAGCTGACGCTCTGGGCATCCTGAAAGAGGCAATCGGGCTGGAGGACTGCACCACCTTCCTCTCCTTCCCAGCCGCCCTGATGGCCACTGGATGCAGAGGTATCTTCAGGGAGATGGTCAGAAGAGGGTTTGTGGACGCGATTATCACCACTTGTGGAACGGTAGACCACGACCTAGTTCGCGTCCGCCACCCCTATTACCATGGAGACTTCAACATGGACGATGCGGCCCTCCATAAGGAGGGAATCTATCGGCTGGGCAACGTCCTCGTGCCTTCGGAATCCTACGGGAAGGGGCTGGAGAGAGAACTCGCTCCCTTTTTCCAAGCCCTCTGGGATGAGGATAGGAAGGGCTTGAGCACGGTTGAACTACTACACCTCGCAGGGAAGAGGCTTGGAGACGACTCCTCCCTCCTCTACTGGTGCTCAAAAAAGGACGTCCCCTTGGTCGTCCCGGCCATCACAGACGGCGCTTTCGGCTACCAGCTGTGGAGTTTCTGGCAGGAGCATCAGGAGTTCATCGTGAACGTCCTGGCTGACGAGTCCCTTCTGGCGGATCTGGTCTTCTCCTCCCAGAAGACCGCAGCTCTAGTGGTCGGCGGTGGTGTCTCAAAGCACCACGTTCTCTGGTGGAATCAGTTCAAAGATGGGTTGGATTATGCGGTTTACATCACGACCGCCGTCGAGTACGATGGAAGCCTATCCGGAGCCAGGATACGGGAGGCCGTGTCGTGGGGCAAGGTCAAAGAAAGCGCGAAGAGGGTGACCGTCGAAGGCGATGCTAGCCTTCTCCTCCCTTTACTCTACGCAGCCCTCGTAGAGTTGTTCTCCTAGGGGGTTGGTCCCTGAGGATGTCCGAGGAGCTGCAGGCTCTTGTCCAGCGATATGGAGGGGTCCCTGTCATGAGGAGGAACCTAGAGGTATCGACAGGGACGATAGAGGCCCTCAAGGGGGCGGAGGGTGGAAACCTTGGAGCCGCAGGACTCCTGTGGAACGAGTCGGGTCAAGTACTCCTAGTGAGACATGGCGCCTCCTCCCAGTGGGGAGAGAGATGGGTTACCCCAGGAGGTGCCGCCGTGGCGGGGGAGAACCCTGAGGATACCCTCCTCCGAGAGGTCTGGGAGGAAACCGGGCTTCGGGCTCGAATTCTGGACCTTACACGCGTGTATGAGATGAACGTCACGGATGGTGAGGATAGTATTGCGGGCTTCTTCTTTCAGTTTGAAGCTATGACCCGGGGACCGAAGCCCTTCCCAGGGCTCGGCATAAAAGAGGTCCGATGGTTTGATGACCTGCCTCTCTACATGGCCTTTCGATCTGACTATCTAGATGCTTTCTTTGGTAGACGCGAGGAGATTCTCGAAGAGAGGAAGCGTCCGAAATCGTAAGCTCATCCGGAAAAAGGGCCACGACATTTTATATAACCATCCTCTTTCACATAATCCCCAGGGATAAAGGGCTTAGAGCATGCCAGAGCTGCGTAAGGACTACGTAACGGATACCTGGGTCGTCTTCTCTACCTGGAGGTCACAAAGGCCCGTGGAGACTAAGAGGCAGCCATCCAGACCCACCACCTCATCATCATGTCCCTTCTGTCCCGGAAACGAGCAGATGACTCCGCCTGAAATCATGGCATATAGGTCCGATGGTGAGGACAATGGGCTAGGATGGTGGGTTCGATGCATCCCCAACAAGTATCCAGCCCTGACTATCGACGGGGAAGTCAAGAGAACGATCTCCCAGCTACTTCACTCCGTCAACGGCGTCGGGGCTCATGAAGTCATCATCGAAACCCCAAATCATTCGGGCAGCCTCCCTTCACTGGATGAGAAGCAGATCTACGAGTTCATCAGCGCGTATCGAGATCGCTACGTGGACCTCACACGCGATGCTAGGTTCAAGTACATCCTGATCTTCAAGAACCAGGGGCCTGAGGCGGGCGCCTCCCTGAGCCATCCCCACAGCCAGCTCATTGCGACTCCCATCATACCCCGCCGCATCATGGATGAACTCAGGGAGGCCAGGAACTTTTACGAGAAGACTGGGGGATCCTGCATCTACGACGAGATAGTGGAGGACGAGATCGAGGCATCGGAGAGGGTGGTCATGGAGACCGAGGACTTCCTGGTCCTGTGTCCCTACGCCTCCAGATTCCCCTTCGAGGTCTGGATTCTTCCCAAGAAACACGAGGTGCACTTTGAGGAGATGAGCTCTGACGATAGGACCGCTCTAGCTAAGGTGATGAAGGACAGTTTCTCCCGGCTGGACGGCCTTCTCAACGACCCACCATTCAACTACTACATTCACACGGCGCCTTGCGATAGGAAGGATCACAGGTACTATCACTGGCACATAGAGATAACTCCCAGGCTGTCGAAGACGGCGGGATTTGAGAGGGGCACCGGTTTATACATCAACCCCGTGCCTCCAGAGGACGCGGCCAGGCTGCTTAGGGAGGCACCCAAGGGCTCTGCTGGGTAAACCTTCGGTATATTTCTTCGTAGGCCCGGCTAGACCTGTCCCACGAGTGATCTTGCCTTGAGCAGTTCTCCAGAAGGCGTCTCCAGGCCCTCCTGTCATGATATACACTCACAGCCCTGTCAACAGCCTCTAGCAACGAATCGGACTTGTATCCATCAAAGGTAAAGCCCGTGGCCCTCTTCGGACCTAGGGCGTAGTCGACGACCGTGTCCGCTAGGCCGCCCGTTCTCCTGACAACAGGCACTGTGCCATACCGCATGCTGATCAACTGGCCCAGACCGCAGGGCTCGAACCTGGAGGGCATCAGGAACATGTCCGCTCCAGCGTATATCCTGTGGGCAAGCCCCTCATCATACCTCAGGTTGACTGAGAGATTGGGGCTCCTTTCCTTCCATGACTGAAGAGCCTCTTCGAACCTCTTCCTACCAGTTCCCAGAATCACAAGCTGCAGCTTCATGGACAGAATCTTCGGCAGGGCTTCCTGGAGAAGGTCCATGCCTTTCTGCTTAACCAGGCGAGCAATGAATCCCATTAGGGGGGCGCTGGAGGAGTTGAGACCGATCTCTCTCTGCAGTGCCCGTTTGTTGGTCTCCTTCCCCTTCGAATCCAGGGGGTCGTACTTCCTGGGGATGAGGGAATCTACTTGTGGGTTCCACACTTCCCCGTCGAGGCCGTTCAGCACGCCGAACAGCTGGCTGCCTCGCTGGCGAAGGACCTGGTGAAGTCCATGTCCGTACTCAGGGGTCTGAATCTCCTTGGCGTATGTCTCGCTGACAGTCGACACGCCGTCCGATAGGGATATGCCGGCCTTCATGAAGTTGACCTTGCTTCGGTGGAGCAGGTGGCGTACGATCGTCTCCTCAGGCAGGCCCAGATAGGCCAGCAACTTCGTGGGGAAGCTCCCCTGGTGATGCAGGTTGTGGATGGTGAACAGTACCCTCGTGTCATCGAAGCGTCCATCGTGACGATAGTAGGCCGTGAGGTAGGCGGAGACCAACGCTGTATGCCAGTCATTGCAATGGATGACGTTCGGGTAGAAATCGACATACTTGCAGGCCTCGAGGATGGCCCGGCTGAAGAGGGCGAACCTCCTTCCGTCGTCTTTGTATCCATAGATCCTCTCCCGGTCGAAGTAACCAAGGTGGTCTACCATGAGGACTGGGATCTGAGGCGTAAGGTTCGCCTCTTT
>JAJISG010000006.1 GCA_022848835.1 Thermoplasmatota archaeon
TCCCTATCCAGGAGGATTCTGGTAGCGCTCAGGTAGTTCTCCAGAGTTCCCGCGTCCGCCCAATAGCCCTTGAAGGTCATACCGTACAGTCCTCTCTCGATGGCCCTGGGGAAGACCTCCCGCTCCAAAGAGACGGCTCGGCCATCAGGTATCATGCTCAGGATCTCCTCCTCGAGCGCATAGATACCGGCGTTGGCGAGCTTGGAGAAGACCTCGCCCCGGGAGGGCTTCTCGAGGAACCTGTCAATCCTACCCTCCTCATTCATGCCCACAATGCCATAGGCCTCGGGGTTCTCCACTTTCCAGAGGGCGAGGGTGCCGATACCGCCGCTCTTCTCGTGGAAGGTCACGAAATCCTCCGCCAGGAGGGAGCTGATGACATCGCCATTTACGGTGAGGAATGTGCCGTTGACCAAGCCCTCCAGGTTCTTCAGGGCACCTCCAGTGCCGAGGGGCTCCTCTTCATCCACGATGGTGACCTTCACATCCGGTGGATGGGAATCGAAGAAATCCTCCAGGGCCTCTATCATGTAGCTTGCGGCGATGATGACCTCATCCACCACTTCAGGAAGGGCCTCGATGATGTGGAGGACCATGGGCTTGTTGAGGAGAGGGATCAGGGCCTTCGGCCGGAAGTAGGTCACAGGCCTCAGCCTCGTTCCCAAGCCCCCGGCTAGGATGATGGCTTGCATCCCGGTTCCTAACCGCTCAGGTGTTTAATAGGCTTCGACGCGAGGAGGCTCACTTGGGCACGATGGTTACCACGTTGTTGCCCCGGAGGATTACAGTACCTATCCTTCTCACCTGGTCCCCCTGGGTCTCCTCTGTGCCCTCGAGTACCATGTTCATATAGTCATCATAACCGACAAGCTTCCCCTTCAGGATGCGGTCATCCTTCAGAAGTAGAGTAACCTCCTTGTTCAGGGACTTTTCCAACACCGTAAGAGGCAGTACCACAAAACCCCCCGTGAAGAAGGCCATGCGATGACTTAAAGTTTTCCGCGAGGGAAGGAAGGCGAGTGCATGAGGATTCTGTTCGGACACTCTCCTTTCCAACAGGGTCGATTAGGGCGTGGGCAAGGGCCGCTCGGACGCCCTCAAGGAAGGCTTTTTAGGGAATATACACCATCCACCCCTGGGTTGTGAGATGGACCGAGTTAAGGTAGGGGAGGTCTTCAAATACTACAGCAAGCCCGAAGTTGCCGCCATTCGTCTCTCCGACGGCTCTCTCAGAGTAGGAGACAGGATTCAGATACAGGGTGCCACCACGGATTTCTCCCAGGTGGTGGAGTCGATGGAGATCGAGAGAGAGAAGGTTGACGACGCCCAGATTGGTCAGGAGGTGGGCGTCAGGACCGGGGAGAGGGTCAGGCCGGGGGACCGGGTCTACAAGCTGGTGGAGTGAGATTCTCAGAGGGGCGGTCCCTCCCCCCGTGCCGAGACTCTCGAAGGGCTGAAGATCGAGAAGCGGTGGTGAGATCTGGAACCGCGCCATGCCAGCTGGGGAGAGGCTGACTGAGGTTGCTCAGTGCCTACCCCTGTAATCCTTCTCCCCAGCTCTGATCTCCACCTGCAGCCAGTTCTCCCTAGGGGGGAGGGGGCAGACATAGCGGTCGCTGTAGGCGCAGTATGGATTGTAGGCCAGGTTGAAGTCTAAGATGTACCCGCCAGAGGGGGTCAACTCCAGATCCAGGTACCTCCCGGCACCGTAGCTCTCCTTCCCAGAGGTCCTGTCACGGAACGGGATGAAGAGAGTTTGCCTGTCGGCTTCTTGCTCGTGGGCGCTGCGATATGCGTGGAGGCGGTGGATGGTGCCATCGACCTCGAACTCGAAGTAGCCCGCCTTCCGGTAGAGGGACTCCTCCCCCGAAACGCTCGTAGCCATGACAACCTCCTCCTGATCATGCAGCTCCTTCAGCTCCACGTCAAAGATGAGTTCACCATTGTAGGGGAGATAGCTGAGACCCTCGAAACCGGGACGCTCACTCTCGGGAATCGGCGAGTGGTGTGATTCCCGGAAGAACTGATCCTTGTCCTGGCGCAACCGCGCCGACTCTGTCTGCGTCGCCTCTACGTTCATTGTACCACTACTTTGAGGGGAGCACGGTCCTAAAAGGATTTCCTTCAACCGTCCGGTGGGGCTAGGGAGGGGGAACCGCACCTCTGGGGAAAGGGTTATCACCTCAGAAGCGGTCGATCTCCGCCTTGCTGAAGAGAGTCGACATAGTAGTCGTGGGAGCAGGCATCCATGGAGCAAGCCTGGCGTACAACCTCCTTGCGAAGGGTGCAGGGCGGGTCCTCATCATCGATAAGGCCAATGTTGGCTCTGGGGCCACCGGCAGGTCGGCCTCCTTCATCAGGCACCATTACTCCAACGAGATATGCGTGCGGATCGTGAAGGAGAGTCTGAGAATTGTCCGGGGCTTTGAGGATGAGGTGGGTGCGCATGTCGACTTCCAGCCTCAGCCCCTCCTTCTGATGGCAGGCCCGGAACATGAAGAAGCCCTGAGGGAGAACGTGGCCATGCACCGGGCCCTGGGCGTGGACGTGGAGCTGATGGAGCCGGAAGTCGTCGCAGGGTCGTTTCCCTACCTCGACCTCAAGGGCATCGTCCTGGCCGCTCTCGAGAGAGATGCGGGTTATGGGGATGCCTACCAGATCAACACGGCCTACGCGGAGAGAGCCAAGGAACTCGGTGGGGAACTCCTGACGGACACCGAAGTCCTATCCATCGATGTTTCGAAGGGAAGGGTAGGAGGTGTGAAAACTAGCAGGGGAAGCATCGAGGCCGACACAGTTGTCATCGCCGCTGGACCCTGGTCTCGGAAGCTGGCTCGAACGGCTGGGATCGACCTGCAGGTGGAGCCGGCCCTTCTCTCGCTGGGCGTGCTGCTGCCCCCGAGGGGCATTGAGGAGACGCCCATGGCCTTTGATATGACTGCAGGAGCTTATTGGAGGCCCGAAAGGAACGGGACGCTTCTGTTGGGAACTGATGAGGAGGTGGTGGGCACGTGGAACCCGGACAACCTCCCCGAGGGTGTGGGCTTCGAGTTTGTTTCCAGTGTCTCTCGCCTGCTAGGAAGGAGGTGGCCAGAGATGAAGCAGGCCCGTTTCATGAGAGGTTGGGTTGGAGCTGATGGTGCATCCCCTGACATGCATCCCATCATAGGTGCCGCTCCGGAGGTGGAGGGCCTTTATCTATCGACGGGCTACAGCGGTCACGGATTCAAGTTCAGCCCCGCTGTGGGTAAGTGTCTGGCGGAACTCATAGCGGATGGAAGCTACAAAACGCTGGACCTCTCGCCCTTCTCCATCGAGCGTTACGAGTTGGGGAGGACCTTCAAGAGCCGGTACCCGATGGCCGTGGTTCAGTAGTCTGGGAATCCTTATTAGTGCGAGAGAGATGATAACTTCCCAGATGGACTTCTACCAGGTCCTCCGGCCACTACTCTTCAGCCTGCCGCCGGACATGGCTCACGATGTCTCGCAGTGGGCCTTCAGAAGGCGCTTGTGGGCTCGACTCTCCTTCGAAGGGAAGGCTGAGCTTCCATTGGATACGACTCTCGCCGGGACCGACCTGTCCAACCCCTTTGGCCTCGCCGCCGGATTCGACAAGAATGGGGACATCACGGCGGCAGTGACCAGTCTGGGATTTGGCTTCACCGTGGTGGGTTCCGTTCGAGCGGCGCCCCATCCTGGAAACCCACGACCTTGGTTCGTACGACGCACGCGGGCGGATGGTCTCGTAAACTCCATGGGGTTGCCTTCCAGAGGGGCGGCACATGTCAAGGGCCAACTAGAACCGCTCAGCTTGAAGGTGCCCCTCATGGTAAGCGTTACGGGGGAGACTACCGACGATTTCCTGAGAGTCTGCCATGAGCTGAAAGGTGTGACTACCCACTGGGAGATGAACCTCAGCTGTCCAAATACGTCGACGGGTCGAACCTTCGAGGAGGACCTGGAGTCGTTTCGTGAACTCCTGAATGGGCTTCGATCCCACCCACAGCATCTCTTCCTAAAGCTCACCCCCTATGAGACCGAGAGGGGACGAGAGAGGACCCTTGAGATGGCGAGCCTGGCTGTCAGGCGAGGCTTCAAAAACTTCACCCTCTGCAACACCCTGGCGGTGGAAGATGACAGGCTGGGCATCGGACGGGGAGGTCTAAGCGGGCGTCCCCTCTTCCCTCTCGCCCTGAAGGCCTTGAGGGATTTCAACCAAGAGCTAGGCGACGAGATTAGCGTCATAGGCGTTGGCGGGATCATCACCGGCAGCCAGGCCTTTGAGATGCTCAACGCAGGAGCCAAGGCGGTGGAGTTACTAACGGCCCTCATACTGCGTGGACCCTTTGTGGTGGAGAAGTTGATAAGGGAGCTAGAGAGCACAATGAAAGCTAAAGACTTCAGCTCTGTCAGGGAGCTCATTGGCCATAGCATCTGACGCCGCGATGCATGACAACTCCTCTCGGGGTTATGAGACGGTAAAGGCCGAGAACTTACGGCGTGGCGGGACTCCCCAAACCTGTGGGCGAACAGGATGCTCGGGAAAGGGGAGTTCATAGGTAGTGTGCGACCTCCATCTCGTTCCCGTCTGGATCCCTGGATTGCAGTTCCGCCTGACTGAGTACGGAATTATCCACTTCCGAGATGAGCCCACAACCCTCTGATGCTCAGAAGGAACACGGGAATGATGATCAAGAAGGTGGCGAAACACAGAGCGCACAGCGAGTCGATGACGAATAGCTCTAGGTAGGTAAGATATGCCCCAAAGGCCAGGCCCAAGGTGGACAATACCGCGGCCGCGCTGACCAGTGCAGTCCCACTCTTTTTCCTGGACAGGAGTGCCATGTAGGAAACGATGAACAGCGCCGCAAACCCGACCGCGGAGACCAGGGCCACGGGAATACCGAGAATCCTGGAGTAGGGGCTGTAGATAACGGCCTCGCAGGAGAGGAATGGATTCGGCGAACAGTAGGAGAGGTCCGCCGTCACAAAGCTTACAGCCGTCAGGTAACTGCTCAGACCAAGACCGGCCAGGGTGAGGTAGAGGACGGCCCTCCACGAGGTGGCCTCCACGGTCAGCCTCCCAAAGCCGCATCAAGGGACGACGAGAGGGTACCGTAAGGCGTCAGGCCTCGGAAGATCCCTTGCACGCTCATGTCCTCGTTGAGCACGTAGGTTGTGGGGGTTGCGGTGATGTCATACTTCAGGGCGACGGTGCCGTCATCCAGAACATAGGTCCAAGTAGCACCGTAGAAGGCTTTGAAGGAGAGGATATCTCCCATTGTGTCGCTGTCACCGATGAACCTTATGTCGACGGAGATGAAGACGACTCGGTTCCCGTAGGTCGCATGCAGCGGGACTAGCACGTCTCCTGTCTCCCGCTGGCAAACGCTACAGTCGGTGTCCATGAAGTCCAGGAAGACCACCTGCCCTCTGAAATCTGACAAGCGAACGGTCCCGCCGTCGCTGCTCGGCAGAGTAAAGTCGGGCGCGACGTTGGGCTGAGGTTTATGGCTGGGAGAGTAGTAGAGGAGGGCTAGCACCACGACGACGACCACGATAACGATCGCTAGGGAAGGATAGAGGAGCCTCTCCCTGCCGTGTAAAGGAGGCCTTCGTCGCTTTCTGGTGCTGATCTCGTCTTTCTCCTCCTCTGAAAGATCGAAATCAACCTTCTTCCCCGGGTGTGCTCGCGCGACGTGCCTGTCGATGTTCTCGATCCTAACGGAGGCGCCGCAGCGAGGGCATCGCTTGAAGTCGGCCATCCACACCTTGCATGGACCGCCCGGACTTATTCTTTGGGTCCCGTGGCTCCCCGTTCTCCGGCGTGATAATCAGGGACGAAGTTTCAATATGAGCTAGTCGGGCTGGATTAGTGGCGATAATTTGGCCAAAGGTGCTCTCGAAGAGTTCATCCTGGACAACATCGGAGTAAGACCTGCGATCGACCTGATATCGAAGACTCTCAAGAAATCGGCCTTCAAGATTCTCGAGTCGGGGGGAACGGACAGTCAGGGATACCTCAAGGCGATCTGGGGTGGCAAGCTCAAATCGTACTTCATCGGAAAGCTGCCCTTCGGCAAGCTCATCAAACCCGGCAAGCGACTGGGCGCCGAAGTGGAGGTGACGGCCCACGGATCGGGAAGCTACGTACGACTCCTCATCGTACCCTACATGGAACTCTGGAATCGCCCCGAGGTGTTCTTCATCAGTCAGGGCATACTGGAAAAACTCACGGACGACAGCTTCTCCCGCAGGAAACTCGAGGAGGTGATGGCACGTTTGAAGACACCGATAGCGAGGTAGAGGAGATCCATCAGTCCCCAGAGGTCATCCACATCGAGCCACGTGCGGCCTCGGCCGCCGGGGGAGGCGCTACTACCTACACGTCCCCTGTAAGGACAGTATACAGCACGCCCAAGGGCGGTGGCCTCTTCTGGCTGCTCGGGGTAGTGGCCTCTTCCGCGATTCTCTACTACTTCTTCATGTACGCTCCGGGCGCATACACTGCGCAGGACATCCTACTCATAGCCCTCGGCGCCATCTTCCTTGGTGGGTTCATCACCCGCAAAGGCACGCGTGGGGCCCTGCTGGGTTTCTTGGTCTTCTTCGTCCCTTTGATGGCTCTCGGTGTCATGTTGCTGATGGGCGCTGTGGGCGCTGCCGGCGAGGCTCAGGGACTCGAGGCCCTGGGTCCCGTCATCGGCGCGGCGGCCGGGATCATCCTAATCGGCACGGCCATCGTAGCCGGCATCATCGGCCTCATCGTCGCCGGGATCGCGGGGTGGATATCCGGCAAAATCTTCCCAATCGGCGGGAAGCGCTAGGTAATCAAGCCTCAAGAAAAGGTTCCAGGGCTTTTGCCAGGGCCTTGACCTTCTCCTCCATCCCGCCCTCGAGGAACTCTCGCTTCCTCTCGACAGGCTCGCCCTCCACCAGCTCGTGCACTATGGTGTACGAGCCCTTCAGCCCGATATCCTCCTCCTTCAGGCCCAAGTCCGCCGCGGCCCAGACTTGCACCCAGTCGGAGCCCGCCGCCTCCTCGACCCTGTCGAAATCAGGGAACCGTGGCTCGTTTGAGCCCACGACCACGGAGACGACTGCTGGCATATCCGCTTCGAGGATCTCGTAACTGGATCCCAGGGTCCTGCGGGCCCTTACCGTGTTGCCGTGCACCGCTACCTCGTCCGCGAAGGTGACGAGGGACATGTCCAGCCACTCGGCGAGACCGGGTGGCACCTGGGCGGTGCTTGCGTCCGAAGACTCCTCTCCGCAGATGACCAGGTCGCACGTTTTGAGCTTCTGTATCCCCTTGGCGAGGGTCAAGGAGGTGGGATAGGTATCGGCCCCGGCGAAGGTCCTATCACTCAGGAGGATCGCCCTGTCGGCTCCCATTCCCAGACACAGCTCGAGGTACTTCCTGAACAGGGGCGGTCCCATGGAAATCAGGGTGACGGTCCCGCCATGGGCCTCCTTCAGCCGTAGGGCCGTCTCCAGGGCGTTCTTGTCAGGTGGGTTAAGAACGTTCTCTGCGTTAGCCCTGTCCAGCGTCTTCGTCTCAGGGTCAAGCGTGACCTCCTCCGGCTTCGGAACCACTTTGAGGCAGACGGCGATGTCCAGGGTCAGACGACCATCACCTTGCCCTCCAGCTCCTCGAGAAGCCGGGGGAGTATCTCGAATATGTCCCCGACGACGCATACGTCCGATTCGTCGAAGATTGGCGCTTCCTTGTCCTTGTTGAGGGCAATGACGGTGTCCGCGTCCCTGAGACCAGCGACGAAGTGACTGGCTCCGCTGGCCCCCAGGACCACGACTAACTTTGACCTCAGGGAGACGCCCGTCGAACCTACCTGCTTCTCCCGCGGGGCTACGCCGATGTCCACCAGCGGCCTAGTCACCCCTGTGGAGGCATGGAGCGCGGCGGCCAGATCATCCACCAGCTTCATGTCGCCACCGGTGCCCATCCCCGCCACGATGATCCGCTCGGCAGAACCGATATCCTCCGCGGGGACGACCTCCCTCTCTAGGACCCGACAACGGATGTCGCTCTGCCGGAGTCTCACGTCTACCCTCTCTACCTTCCCGCGCCGCACATCGTCGGGCTCCAGAGGTTTGAAGATTCCGGGGCTGACGGTGGACATCTGAGGCCTGCCAAACTCTGTCTTGATGACTGCCAGGATGCTTCCACCGAACCCGGGCACGGCAGAGAGCAGTAGGCTCGACTCTTTGTCGACCTCGAGGCGGGTGACGTGGGCGGTTAGGCCCGTGGAGAGCCTGACCGCCAGTCGGCCTGCCAGGTCCCTCCCGTTGAAGGTGGCGCCCATGAGGAGGACGTTTGGCTTCCTGGCTTCGATGATATCGGCCATCACCTTCGTGTAGGCGTCGGTGTTGAAACCCGTCAGGAGAGGATGGTCGGCCAGGAGGACCTCGTCCGCGCCGTAGCGTAAAGCCTCCTCCCCCAGGGCGGCGATGTCCTGGCCAAGGATCACGGCGGTGAGGACTTCTCCCATCTCGTCCGCCAGCTCCCTGCCCTTTCCGAGGAGCTCCAAGCCCACGGGGAGGAGCCTGCCTTCCTCCTGCTCCATGTACACCCAGAAGCCCTTGTAGAGGTCTGCCTGAAGTTCTCCCGGCACGTTCATCGCCTCCTCTCGGGACGGACCATCAGCTCCATCACGTCCACCACTGGGGGCCCATCGAGCCGGCGGGAGCTGTCCTCGAAGTTCTGGATACAATAGGGACACGACGTTGCCAGGAGAGACACCTCCGCTTCCTTGACCTGGTTCAGCCTACTGTCGGAGAGTCTCTCCCCACCCTCCTCTCTCCACATGCCTCCGCCGCCTCCGCCGCAGCAGAGGGCGTTCAGCTTGTTCTCTCTCAGCTCTTCCAGCGCGAGGCCCGGAACCGATTCGAGAAGCTTCCTGGGAGGCTCGAAGACGCCGTTGTAGCGGCCCAGATAGCAGGGGTCGTGGTAGGCGACGCGGGACTTCTTCACCTTCGGTATCTTCAGGTTCCCGGCGTCCAGCATTCTCTCCAGGTACTCGGTATAGTGAAGGACCTCGGCCTCTAGGCCGTAGCGGGGGTATAGGTTCCGAAACATGTCGAAGCAGTGCGGGGAGATGGCGATGATGGTGTTCGCACCCGTGTCCCCGAAGGACTTTACGTTGTCCTCTATGAGCTTCTCAAGGTAGCCACGCTCACCTGTAACCCGGACAGCATCGCCACAGCACTTCTCCCTGTCTCCCAGGATGCCGACGTCAACTCCGGCCTTTCCAAGGAGCTGTACCAGGCCCCTGGCGACCCGTTGCAGTCTGGGATCGTAGGAGATGGCGCAACCCGCATACAGGAGGACGCTCACACCGGCGGCGGCATCCTGCACCTTCAGCCCCTCAGCCCACTTGGCTCTCTCCGAGCGAGGGCCGCTCCAAGGATTCCCCTCCTCCAGAGTGCTCCAGAGAAGCCGGTACATCTCCGGTGGCACCTGGCGGGCCTTGAAGGCCAGGGCCCTGAGCCCCATGATCGCCTCCACTATGTGCACATCCCTCGGGCATCGGACCTCACAAAGAGCACAAGCACTGCATAGCCAGATGTCCTCCACCCCGTCCTCAAGGCCGAGCTGAGCCCTTCTGAGGATCTTCCTGGCGGAGAAGGGCTTATCCAGTTGGTGGAGGAGAGGGCATGTAGCTGTACACGTACCGCACTGGTAACAGGGGTTCATGGCGCCAGCGGTCAACTCCTGAACCCTGTCCCACAACTCGTCGTCCAGCTCTAGCACGGCCTCCACCGTCAGCTACCTCCCTCCACCGCCTCTCCGGCAGCCGCCGGCCTAGCCGTCTTCAGTTCCTGAATCCTATCGTGAACCTCCTTCATCCTGGTCGCGAACAGCTTCCCCTCAGCCGCAGTGAACCATTGCAGCTCCAACCTGCTCGGGTCGTACCCTCGGACCTCCAGTTTCTTCCTCCAACGGGGTACCCTCTTTTCCGTCTCGTAGTTGGCTGTCAGGTAGTGACAATCGCCCAGGTGGCAGCCGCTGACCATCACGGCTCCGGCACCCCTCTCGAAGGCCCTCAGGATGAACTTCTCCGAGATCCGACCGGAGCACATGGTCCTTATGATCCTTGAGGAGGGGGGATACTGGAACTTGGCGATGCCGGCCTGATCCGCCCCGGCGTAGGAGCACCAGTTGCAGGCGAAGACCACCACCTTCTCCTCCGGACTCTCCTCAGTAGCGGCGTCGATCTGGGCAAGGATCTGCTCATCGGTAAATCCGGGCATGGTGATGGCATCCACCGGACACGTGGCGGCGCAGGTGCCGCATCCCGTGCAGGCGGCCTCGATGACAATGGCCGGTTCCTTTACCTCGGCGATGATGGCGCTGTAGGGACACACCTTTGCACAGAGGGTGCATCCAGTACACGCCTCGGCGTCCACAATGGCGGTCAGAGGCTCCAGCTCCACCTCATCCTGGGCTAGGAGTACGGAGGCCTTGGAGGCGGCACCGAGGCCCTGGGAGATGGACTCCCCAACGTCCTTTGGACCCTGACATGCACCTGCAAGGTATACCCCCTGGACAGCGGCCTCCAGGGGGCTTAGCTTTGGATGGCTCTCCAGTAGAAAGCCGTCCTCACCATGGGCCAGCTTGAGCTGATCTGACACGGCCCCTCTCTCCGATGCCTCTAGGCCTACGACCAAGACGAGGAGATCGGAGGGAATAGCCACCCGCTCATCAGAGAGCGAATCTTGGATGACGAGACGGCCCTTCTCCCACTTCACCTGCTCTTCCGCGGGCGCCTCATCCGAGATCCTGAAGAACTGGACGCCCCACCTGCACGCCTCCTCATAGAGCTCCTCAGCGTGTCTATTGTAGGTCCTTATGTCCTTGTATACGATCCTGACCCTCTTTCCCATCCTCCTCAGGCGAAGGGCCTGCTGGATCATCGACTGACAGCAATAGCGAGAGCAACCCCTGTTTCCCTGCCGGGAACCGATGCATCCCACGAAGGTGACCCTCTCAGCCTCCAGATCCGGCAGGGCCGCCTCCAGTTCGAGGTTGGTGATAACACGTGGGTCCCGACCATAGCTCAGGGCCTTCGGTGTATGGGAATCGGCGCCCGTGGCCATCACTATAGCGCCCACATCTAAGCTCTTCCCGTTCGTCAAGACTACGTTGTACTTCCCTACGTAGCCACTGACCACCTCCACCTCTGCACCCAGGTGTACTTTCACTCCGGACCGAGCAAGCTCCTTTCTCTTCTCCTTCAGTAGCTCTCGAGCAGGGAGGTCCACCCCCGACAGGTGATCCAGCCTGCTCACCATGCCGCCCAGGTGTAACTCCCTCTCCACTAGATGGGTCTCGATACCCTGTCTGGCCAGGGCTGCTGCCGCACTCATCCCTGCCACGCCACCACCCACCACGAGAGCCTTCCGAATCACCTTCTGACGTATCCTCGTCAGTGGCTGCAGTCGCCTTGCCTTCTCCACCGCCATCCTTACCAGGTCCTTGGCCTTCTCCGTGGCCTCCTTCGGCTCTCTCTTGTGTACCCAGGAATCCTGATTTCTGATGTTGGCCATCTCCAACAGATAGGGATTCAGCCCAGCCCTAGCGCAGGCCTTCTGGAAGGTCGGTCCGTGGGTCTTTGGCGAGCAAGCCGCCACCACCGCCCTGGTGAGCTGCTTCTCCTTGATGGTCTGGGATATGTAGTCCTGGGTGTTGGCGGAGCATGCGAACATCAGCTCCTCGGAGTGGGTGACGCCATCCAGGTTCCTGGCATACTCCGTCACCTCTGGCACGCCGATGGTTCCGGCGATGTTGGACCCACAGTCACAGATGAAGACGCCCACCTTCGCGGCACCTGAGGCATCAATCGGCACGACCTCCTCCGGTGTTGGCCAGGACCTTGCCGCAACGTGACTCATGGCACTGACCGCAGCAGCGCTAGCCTCCGCGACCGTGTCCGGGATATCCTTGGGACCGGAGGCGCAGCCACACACGTAGACTCCCTTCCGGGTCGTTCGCTGAAGGCTCCCGCGGGAGCTCTCCACCTTCAGGAAGCCATC
Source organism: Thermoplasmatota archaeon (assembly GCA_022848835.1). Classification (GTDB taxonomy): domain Archaea; phylum Thermoplasmatota; class Thermoplasmata; order RBG-16-68-12; family JAJISG01; genus JAJISG01. Next base: position 12,055 of record JAJISG010000006.1, read on the forward strand.
TTCATCCGTCTCTACACCGAGGACGCGGGCCAGATCGTCCACACCCTTGGATGGCAGAAGGGCGGGAGCCAAGACGACCAGGTCGAAGTCCTCCTCCCTGACGGAGCCCGCTAGGGTGTCCTCATATCGCACCCGCACGTTTCCGCCGTTGCCCTCGACCTTTGAGGGCCTACCCCGGACGAACCTGACGCCCTCCTCCTCAGTGCGATGGAAGAAGTCGTCAAAGCCCTTGCCATAGGCCCTGATGTCCATGTATAGTACCGTGACCTCCTCCACTCCATGTTCCTTGGCCTGGATGGCCTCTTTGATGGAGTACATGCAGCAGACACGGGAGCAGTAATGACAGAATCTCCGGTCTCTCGAGCCGACACAGAGGATGAATAGGAGGCGATGAGGATGCTGGCCATCACTGGGCCTCACCACGTCTCCCGCGGTGGGGCCGGCCGCGTTCAATAGCCTCTCGAACTCCAGAGAGGTGAGGATGTTGGGGTGGCCTCCATAGCCGTACTCCTGAATGTTTCGAGCGTCAAAAAGGTCGAATCCTGTAGCCACCAGAACGGCCGCAGTCTTCCTGACGTGCCTCGAAAGGGGTTTCATGTTGAAGTCGATGCACTTCGGAAGGCAGGCCTCCACACACCGGCTGCACGGCAGGTAGTTAGGCGGCTCGTTGAGACAAGCCTCAATGTCCACAGCGTAGGCTCCAGGCTCGGCCTGTTCGTAGGCCGTGAAGATGGCCTTTCGGGCGCCCATGCCCACGTCAAACTCGTTGGGCATCACCTCAGGGCAGACAGGGGCACAGTCATCACACCGTGTGCACTCGTCCGTGACGTAGCGGG
>JAJISG010000060.1 GCA_022848835.1 Thermoplasmatota archaeon
CCAAGTGGATGACTGATGAGAGAAGGCCCTCCGTGTAGGGATGTCTCGGCTTGGAGAATAGCTCTGAGACCTCCGCAACTTCAACCAATTTGCCTGCATACATCACGCCAACCCTATCGCAGGTCTCCGCCACGACGCCTAGATTGTGTGTGATGAGGAACAAGGCCATGCTGAGTGACTGCTTCAACTCCTCTACGAGCCGAAGAATCTGCGCCTCTACGAGTACGTCCAGGGAGGTTGTTGGTTCGTCGGCGATCAGAATCTCCGGGTTCATCACCAGCGCCATGGCTATCATGATCCTCTGTCTCATCCCCCCGGAGAATTCGTGGGGATAGTTCTTCAGCCTGCTGGGAGGGATTCCCACCGAGCCCAAAGCCCGTGTCGTCTTAGCTTCCGCTTCATCCTTATGAACGTCATGATGGGCGGTTATGAGTTCCACAAAGTGATCTCTGATGGTCATCAGAGGGTCCAGTCGAGACATGGGGTCCTGAAAGATGAGGACCATCCTTTCTCCTCTCAACTTCCTCAACGCTTCCTTAGGGAAGGCTGTGATATCATACGCCCTTTTCAGTTCCAACAGCCTATTCAGGCTCTCTTTGCAGTGGACGCTGAGACTTCTGGTCTGAACCTCCTGCAGGATTCCCTCTAAAGAACGGATATCGAGGTTGGCGAGTCGAGAAGGATCAACCATCTCCTTCAGCTCCTGTCTAAGCTCCAACTCAAGGGTATCCACTTCCCTCCTTTCCTTGGAGGGCATACCGTAGAGAATCTCACCGCGAACGGAGGTACCTGCCGGCAGGATGCCTAGGAGGGCCCTTCCCAGGGTGGATTTCCCGCAACCGCTCTCTCCCACAAGACCGAGGGTTTCCCCCTGCCGTATCTCGAGACTCACATCGTCGACGGCTTTGATGTAGCCCCACCTTGTCTTGTAGAAGACGCGTAGGTTCCTGATTTCGACGACGGAGGCCACTAACTCCTCTCCTTCCGCAGAAGGGGATTGATGAGATCGTTGAGCCCCTCTCCAAGCATGCTGAGGCCTGCAGTCAGGATGATAATCATCAATCCAGGGAAGAAGGAAGTCCACCAGACGCCAACGGTGAGGAAGGGCTGGCCCCGTCCGAGATCCAGTCCCCAATCGGCTATGGGCTCCTCCAAGCCAAACCCGAGAAAACTCAGACCGGCGGCTGTGAGAACGGCGTCCGCCGCATTGATTGAAAGAAGGACGGGAATGGAAATGATCACGTTGAGGGTGATGTAAGACCTGATGATTGTCCATCGGGAGGCTCCGAGGGCACGAGCAGCTTCCACATACAACTCCTGCTTCACGGATATGACATGGTTCCGGATCACGCGGAAGTACAGGGGGATGTAGATGACCGTGATTGCCAGGGAGATGTTGAGAATCCCTTTGCCCAGAGCTATGGACAGGGCTATGGCTAGAAGGATGCCAGGGAAGGAGTAGATGGAGTCCATAATTACGACGAGGGCTCTGTCTATGCGGCCGCCGACGTAACCTGAGAAGAGGCCGAGAGGCAGTCCGGCGGACAAAGCCGTGGAGACCGCAGCGAGCATGATGAGGAGGGAGGTCCTCGAGCCCCAAAGAACGCGACTAAGGAGATCCCTGCCCAGCCTGTCCGTACCCATGATGTGGTCAATGCTGGGAGACTCGTTTCGTTCCCCTACGAAAATATCCTCCGGGTCGTAGGGAGCTATGAATGGTGCCGCCACGGCTACGAAGATAAAGCCTATCAGGATGGTAACGCCGAGCCAGGTCATGATCCCTGTAAGGGTTTTGGACTCCTCAAACAGGGGACGGAAGATCCTGCCGAAGAAGGAATGCTGCATCTTCGGTGGCAGGCTTGAAATTAGCGTCTCCTGTGGGCTTTCCCCCTCTTCCGCCAAGTTCTCACCTAATACTTGATCCTCGGGTCTACGAAGGCGTTTATGATATCGATGGCAAGGCTCGCTATGACTACCATGATGGCGTAGACTATGATGGCACCCTGTACTACGGGGAAATCTCTCTCCGTAATGGCCGTTAAGAGACGAGTCCCCATCCCAGGCCAGTTGAAGGTTTTCTCGGTAAGGACGGCTCCGGAAAATAGGAGGGCGAACTGTAGACCCATTACCGTTATCACCGGGATCATGGCATTCTTGAAGGCGTGTTTGTAGATGACAACTCTCTCCTTGATGCCCCTTGCCCTTGCTGCTTCCACGAAGTCAGAGCGCATGGTTGTGAGCATGTTCACTCTAATGATACGCGTGAAGAGCCCGGATATCACTATTCCAAGAGCGAGAGCTGGAAGGATCAGATGGGATACCGCGTCCAGGAACTTCGTAAGATCGCCCTCAAGAAGGCTATCGATGGTGTAGAGACCCGTTCTGAATTTAGGAAACTCTCCACTCATCCTGCCATTCGGAGGAAGCCAGCCGAGCCATAGAGCGAAGACAAGCTGGAGCATCAAGCCCAACCAGAAGATGGGGATTACATAGGCCACGATGCCATACATCCTGAGGCCCACATCTACGGGGGTATCCCTACGGGAGCCTGCAACCATTCCTGTGACAGTCCCGATCATGATGGCAACGAGCATCCCAAAGATGGTGAGCTCTATTGTCCCCGGTAGGACTGTAATAACCCGAGACCAGACGGTCTGCCCGGTATACTTGAGGGAATAACCCAGATCAGGGGTGGGAGCCTGCAAGTGAAGGAGCCTGGCGAAAGGCTCCACCAGAATCGCCCTCATGAAGTCAAAATACTGGACAATCAGCGGCTTATCGAGGCCTAGCTGCGCCCGAGCCCTCTCCACGACTTCCAGGGGTGCCCGGCCGCCATATATGGCTGAAATGGGGTCTCCAGGGAGGACCCTCAGAACGAGGAAGACCACTGTCAGAAGGATGATGAGCATAGGTAAGGAAAGGATTAGCCTAGTCACGATGTAGGCCGATAAAGAGGAGGTCCTTCCCATCTAATGAGCTCCGCTGGA
>JAJISG010000061.1 GCA_022848835.1 Thermoplasmatota archaeon
TCTGCCACCGGCTCCTCTGCCACCGGCTCCTCTGCCACCGGCTCCTCTGCCACCGGCTCCTCTGCCACCGGCTCCTCTGCCACCGGCTCCTCTGCCACCGGCTCCTCTGCCACCGGCTCAGGCGTCTTCAACAGTTCGCTCCGTCTCACTTCGACCCTGAAGATCGGCTGTATGAACTTACAGGCTGTGGCAATATCCCGGGCCATATCGCCTAACAGCATGACTTTGACGAACTCCGCCAGGCTGGAGGCGATGGCCTTTTCGTACACCACCCTATGCATCACCTTTCTGATGGCCGTATGTTTGGAGGCTTGGATCCTCCTGTCCGTAATGGCCATGGGTTTTATCCTTAGGAGGGCGCCGTCCTTCGTCTTGACATCGAAGATACCGTCGATTCGGGACCTCTTTCTGCGAGTGAGCCTGCGTATGTAGTCAGCGGTCATGTCATGACCCACGTAGATACTGGAGGCCTCGCTTCCCTTCACCCCCTGTATTCTGAACTGCACCTTGATATGCATCTTTGAGAAGTCACCCGTGAGGTCCTGCACCGTAACCTCGGATACCCGCCCCTGGAGCGTGGACACGTCCTCGGCCGGGGTTTCTCCCAAGACGACGCGGTCAAACATCTCAGGAGCGTGAATCGTATACCAGCTCTTGGCCTTCCACTTGTCTTTTATTCTCTTGGCGACCCTATCCCTCTTGGGCATGGAGTTCAGACCGCTCTAGGAGACATGTCTATTTATATTTGGTGACCAGCGTCTACGCCGGTGTCTTCGCCCAGGGCATCCTGGTCCTGGTCTTGGGCTTCAACAGAGGCAACTGGAAACTCCTGGCAGCCAGTACTGTTGGCTTTGCCTTGCTCATCGTTCAGGTGCTCTTGGGCGTGATAACCATAACCAACCTGTTGGAACCTATCGTGGTGACCGCCCATCTAGCGGGGGCTACGGCCTTCCTCATCATGATGACCTTAACAGCTTTCCTGACCATTCATCAGAGGATAGAGGGAGGAGCCAAAGAAACCGCTTCGAACTCGGATGGAACTCCTTGATCTTACCGGTAGATGGCGAAGAAGATAGGCTAGGACGAACATCATGGTGGCTATGGCCGCCAGAATGAGGCCGTTCTTCACCGCATCCTCCATGTTTAGCAGACCTATCGAGAGCAATCTGATCATGTCGTGTGAACGGCCAGGCAGCGCTGCGAATCGCACCACTGTTGATATCCGCCATAGAGGCGATTAGGGGAAGTCGACACCTTCATATTGGTCGCCAACATCGCAACGAGTGTGGTAGCGTGAGATCAAGTGGAATTCTTAAGGCCCTTATTTTGAGCAGTCTCCTCCTTGGGATCCTAGCCATCTCAGTCCCCCAGCCCGTGCAGGCGTTGGAGATGGATGTCGACCTCCAGGACACCCTGACCTTCAACCCGGACGAGATTGTGGTGCAGCCTGGTGAGAGCGTAACCCTTCACCTTTCCAACGGTGACGCCCCCCACACCTTCACAATCTTCGCCCAGGCCGACGCAAATGTGCCCTTCGATACCGCAGGCCTTAACGACTACCACGATCAGAACGAGAAGATAGTGGACGTTATGCTAAGCTCGGGAGAGCAGCGGGATATAACATTTACTGCCCCCTCCACTCCAGGTACGTATGTCCTCGCATGTATGACCCTGGGTCATGCCAACGGTGGCATGCATGGCGCTCTGACAGTGAGTTCCGAGGACGGTGAGCCCTCCGGGTTTGCGGTGGATACGACGACATTGGTAATCGTGGCGGTTGTCGCCATCGTGGCGGTTGTCGCCGTTGCACTATTCATGTTTAGGAAGAGAAGCGCCTAAAGCCCAGGCGTATTCAGGTCGGGAAAGCGACACCGAGGGGCACTGCGTCCCTCAGACTCATCTCAGTGGGACAACGTACATGCACGACCTTCAGGGCCTCCTCCCGGTGGGTATCTCCTCAATGGCCTCGGGGTTCTCAACACTCGAGAGGTCGCCCAGGTCTCCC
>JAJISG010000062.1 GCA_022848835.1 Thermoplasmatota archaeon
TGGCCATAGAGTCGGGCCATGTCGTCCTGGGCCTGCGCCAGTGCAGAAAGGCCATCAGCCAGAAAGAGGCCAAGCTCATTATCATAACCAACAACTGCCCCGATGAGTTTTTGAGGACTCAGAGCGAGTCCCCGGTCTATGAGTTTCCGGGGAGCAACGTGGAGCTCGGGGCTGCTTGCGGAAAGCCCTTCTCCGTCTCCGTCGTCGCCATCCTGGATCCCGGGAGGTCCAACATCCTCAACCCCTAGGTGGCTGGTATGGTCTCTATAACGCTCACGGAGGCCACGCTGAGGCAGATATCCCTCTTCCAGGACCTGACAGGAGTGATGGCCATAGACTGTATGGACTCTGGGGAGAGGGTTACCCTGGTCATTCGAGAGGGCCAAGTGGGAAAGGCTGTCGGGAGAGGGGGGGAGAACATCAATCGTCTGAGGCGTTTCTTCAACAAGGAGGTTCATGTCGTGGAGTACAATCCTGACCCGTCCGTCTTCATAAAGAACGTTTTCAGAAACTACGACGTCAGAGACGTTGACCTTCAAGAGAAGGATGGGAAACTTCACGCGGTTGTCTCTGTCAACCCCACCAAGAAGGGGAGGGCCATAGGACGCGAGGGAAGAAATCTGAGGCTGGCTAGAGAGATCATCAATAGGCACCATGACGTGGAGAGCGTCGTTATAGCCTAGGGGAGGGATAAGGGGTAGAGGGCTCTCGATTATCCACTCCAACTGGATCAGCAACGTGGGAGATGGGGTCACGTGAAGGCCTCGGAGGTGAGGGATAGTCTTCTGGAGACTGGGGTGACGCCCTCCAAGAGAATGGGACAGCACTTTCTTCTCTGGGAGGACCTGGCTCACCGAATGGTTGAGTACGCTGACATCCAGCCTGGAGATACCGTCTTGGAAGTAGGCCCGGGTCTGGGCATCCTCACTGAGAAGCTGCGGAGGCGGACCGACCGCGTTGTAGCTGTTGAGAAGGACACCCGTCTCTGTGCCTTCCTCACTAGGAAGTTTCCAGATCTCCTCCTCCTGGAGGGGGACGTCCTCCGAGTTTCCCTCCCACCCTTCGACAAGGTGGTGAGCAACCTCCCCTACGAGATCTCCTCCCCATTCACCTTCATGCTTCTGGGGATGCCCTTCAAGAGGGCTGTCCTCACCTATCAGAGGGAGTTCGCGAAGAGGATGGTCGCCCGGTCGGGTACCAAGGCCTATTCGCGCCTCTCCGTGAATATACACTACCGCTGCAGTTCCCGGGCCTTGGAAGAGGTCCCTAGATCCGCCTTCTGGCCCGTGCCAGAGGTCGACTCCACCGTCGTTCAGCTAGACCCGAGGTCTCCCCCATTTCATGTAGATAGACAGGGGTTCCATCAGGTCGTGGACGCCCTTTTCACTCACCGGAGGAAGAAGGCCGTGAACGCTCTCATTTACAGTTGGAGCCAGTTTGCACGCTCCAAGGAACGTTTGAGGAGTGTGTTGACGGGGACAGCTCTTGCCTCCAAGAGAGCCCAGGAGCTGAGCCCGGAACATATCGCCGAGTTGACGAACCTCATCTTCCCTCCGAAAGGTTAATGGTCGATTCTCCAATAGAAAGGCGGTCCAGGTCTGTAGATGGGTCGGAAGAAAACCCTCGGAGAGCTCCAGCTTGCCGAGGTGAGGTACAGGAACTTCCTGGAGAGGCGGGACAGGCATAACGCAGATGCTCGCGCCATCCGGGAAGAGAGGGACCTGCTAAATCGTAAAAAGGGGGAGGTACGGCAGGAGATAGTATCTCTGCGCAGCAGGAGGTCCCTCATACTGAGCGAGGTGAGGGAACACAAGGCGAGTCGAAATGAGCTCCAGGGGCGGGCGAAGGAGTTGATTCTCGTCAAGCGTAAGCTGAGAGGAGATCTCAAGGGGGGGCTGGAGGGGGAGCTGATGAGGCAGCAGGAGAGGATGAGGGAGATGGATACCAGACAGCAGACGACCTCCCTCACCCTTGAGGAGGAGGAGAAGCTGCTCAGCGACCTCCGCCAGGTTCGGGACGATGTCGCACGTCTGGAGACTATCGAGCGAGATCATGGGGAGGTTCTGCAGCAGGTGGTCGAGATCGATGGGTCCATCGACGATCTCTTTCAGCAAGCGGAGGCTCAGCATCGCCTGGTCCTCAGGAAGTCGGAGGAGTCTCAATCCATCATGGAGGAGATTGCAGAGAAAGAGGAGTCCCATTCCCTGCTAACCGCGGAGGCCAATCGGGTTCATAAGGCGTTCGTATCTGTCAGGGAAAAGGCCGATCACTATCACAAGAAGGCCATGGAACTGAGGGAGAAGCTCATCTCCATCAAGCGGTCTCGGAGGGAGGAGTACGAGGAGGGAAGGAAGGGCATGCTAGAGCAGAAGGAGGCGGTGAAGAGGGCGCTGGAGGATGAGGAAGCGGTCGAGAAGGCCGTGGAGGAGGCTCTCTCCCACCTCCTGAAGAAGGGTAAGCTGGAGCTATGACCATGAAGGCCATAGTCCTCGCCGGCGGTATCGGGACAAGACTGAAGCCACTGACAGAGAGGGTGCCCAAGCCCCTACTGCCGGTCGCCGGGCGCCCCTGCATCGATTTCGTTCTGCGCTCGCTGGTTTCTGCGGGCTTCAAAGAGATCATCGTCGCCACGAGCTATATGTCAGACAGGGTGATGAAGAGGATAGGGGATGGCATGGAATACGACGCTTCTATCCTATACTCCTTCGAGGCAACGCCTGCGGGAACGGCAGGGGCGGTTAAGCGGGTGGCTGACTTCATCGACGACACCATCGTGGTGGCGAGTGGAGATGTCCTGGCCGACGTTGACATCCGGGAGCTCTACGAGTACCATAACCATGTGGGTGCCATGGCCACCATGGCGCTGACTATGGTGGAGGAGCCCACCGAGTTCGGCATCGTCGGGCTGGACGATAATCATCGGATCGTGCGCTTCCAGGAGAAGCCGTCTCCACAGGAGGTCTTCTCCAATCTCGTGAACGCAGGCATCTACATCCTCGAGCCTGAGGTACTGGATTTCATCCCTGAGGGGGAGACATTCGACTTCTCCAAGGATGTCTTCCCACTGCTTCTGGAGAGAGGAGCGCAGGTCCACGGAGTAGAGCTGAAGGGCCTGTGGATGGATATAGGGCGGCCAAGAGACCTATGGAGGGCGAGTATGGAGGTGATCAAGAGGACTGGGAAGAGAGCCACCATCGAGGGAATCGAGTGCAGAGGCTTGGTGGTAATCTCCCCCGATGCAGTCCTGGAGGATGGGGTCGAGATAGAGGGCCCGAGCTACATCGGCGGGGCAGCCACTCTGAGCCGAGGCTCGAAGGTCCATAGGTCCTGCATCTACGATAACGTCTACCTGGACAGGGACAGTGCCGTGGAGGACTCCATAGTCATGGAGGAGAGCAGGGTGGGCTGGAGAAGCGTAATCCTGGATACTATCATCTCCGCCAGCTGCACCATCGAGGAGGATGTGAGACTCATCTCCAGTGTGATAGGGGATGAGATGAAGGTGAGGGCCCATTCCAGGCTGGAAGGGGCCAGCGTGGCTCCCCCTGGGGACTGAGGCTACCCTCTGGAGAGGAGGACACCATCCTTCACCACTTCATCCACAGGGTTCGACGCGATCCTGTACGGTATCTCGCGATAGTCGTGGAGGTTGAGGAGCAGGAGATCCCCCCTCTTGCCCTCCTCTAAGGAGCCGACCTCTCCGGCCATCCCGACAGCCCAGGCCGCGTTAATCGTGGCGGCGGATATCGCCTCCTCCGGATGCATGCCGAGCCTGTAGCAGGCCAAGCTGACCATGAAGTGCATCGACTCGATCCAGGAATTGGGGGACAGGTCCGTGCCGAGGGCCACGGCAATATCCATATCGATGACTCGTCGGGCGTCGCAATAGGGGAGACCCATGGAGGAGAAGGAGGTGCCCGGCAGCAAGACGGCGATTGTGCCACTACGGGCCATGGCCTTCAGCCCATCCCCGGTCGAGAACAGGAGGTGGTCAGCCGATATTGCCCCAATCTCCGCAGCCAATTCCGCCCCACCACACGAGGTGAGCTCATCCGCGTGTAACTTCGAGGCCAAGCCGAGCTTCTGGCCTGCCATCAGAATACGCCTCCCCTGATCCCCAGAGAAGAACCCCCCCTCCACGAATACGTCACAGTACATCGCCAGCCCTTTGGCGGCGACGGATGGAAGGACTATATGAATGAGGTGTTCGACATAGGCTTCCGGGTCAGTGTACTCCTCCGGTATCGCATGGGCGCCTAGGAATGTGGGGACCGCGTTGAGGGGCAGGTCTCCGCTTACAGCTGATATCACCTCCAGCAGTTTGATCTCGTCCTCCAAGTTAAGGCCATATCCCGACTTGATCTCCGCAGTGGTCGTGCCCAGTTTGATCATTCTTCTAAGCCTATGCCAGGTCTCTACGCGAAGCTGCTCCCTTGTCGCTCCCCTGGTGGCCCGCACAGTTCGTTGGATTCCCCCTCCCTCTCTGGCAATCTGGGCATAGGACTTTCCCGCTAGCTTGTCGCCCAGCTCCCGTTCCCTGGAACCGACGAAGGCGGAGTGGGTGTGGGGATCCACAAAACCCGGCATCACGAGCCTACCTCGAGCATCAAGGGCCTCAACGCCCCCGGCCTCTGCGGCGACCTCGTCTTGAGGACCTACAGCCGTGATTAGCCCCCCCTCTATCAGAATTGCGGCCTTGTTCAAGATACCCAGATCCATGAGAGCAGAGCCTGTCCGCGGTTTCGTGTGGCCGGCCAAGGTGAGCAGCTGGCCGACGTTAGAGATCAGAAGGTCTCCCGAGTCGCCGTTATCACACGACCAGGCTTCAGATGCTAGGTTCAAGAACGACCCCCTTGGGTTCAGTGGTGACGATGAAGGCCTCTCCCCCGCAGGCCTCAATGGCCTCCTTGACCCGGTTAGGTCTGTCCGTCAACGCTATCATGCTACCTCCACCACCGGCCCCCGTCATCTTGGCCCCGTAAGAGTAGGGAAGACTCGCCTGCACAAACTCCTCCAACATAGGATGACCAACCTCTAACGAGTTAAGGAGGTCGTGGTTCTCCCCCATCAGCTTACCCGCAAGAGACAGATCTCGATGCCTGAGGGCATCCATCCCCTCCAGGGAGATCTCCCCAATCCTGCGAATGGCCCGTCTCGCCGCCTCCTCCCTCTCAAAGAGCGCCTTGACCCCAGCTACCAGAGGTCCCGTGGCCGCCTCCAAGCCTGTACTTCCGACGACGAGAGTCATCTCTGGCAGGCTGCAACCATGAAGAAACCAGACGCTGTCGCCCTTCTCTATCTCCCATAGGAAGTCCTCCCCCTTCTCCCTCAGGAGGAGTATGCCCCCACCGTGAGTGGCCGTGGTAGTATCTATGGGGCTTGCTCTGCCCTGGACCTCGTATTCCACCTCGAAGGCGATACGAGCGATGCTCTCCCTGTCCAGGGATCCCTTGAGAGCCTGCAAGCAGGCCAGCAGGCTCGAGGTCACGGCGGCCGAGGAGCCCATGCCAGAGGCCTGAGGTATTTCGGAGCGGATTGATAGGGAGATAGGCTGGTCCGATTGAGCTCTCCTCAGAGTAGCCTCCAGGTATGGATGTCTGCCCCGGGTCAAGGGCATTCCATCGAGCTCGTTCCTATCAGAGGGCGAGACCTCGATGATGATCCTTAGGTTTATGGCCACCGAGAGGGCTGGCTCACCAAAGACGACAGCGTGCTCTCCAAACAGAATCAGCTTTCCGGGAGCGGAGGCGGAGACCACCAACCCGCCATTTCCAGTAACTGGCTTAACGCTTTCTACAAGTGAGCCTCGAGTTCGTTGGCTTTATCCGCATATTTGCGGGCCTTCTGCTCCAAGCCCTCAGCCGTGGCTCTCAGCTTCTTCGCTCTGGAGGTCAGCTTGGCTGCTCTGGCTCTCAACTTGCTCGACTTCTCCTGAAAGGCCGCTCGCTTCTTGGCGAGCTTGGCCTCCTCGAGGGGGCTCATCCGCTCCCCCGATATCTCGGGCTCCTCTAGAGGATCCTGAGGCCGTTGCGGGGCTGACTCGTAGAAGGCCTCTTCTCGCTCCTCATCTATCATGTGTAATGGCTGGCCGGAGGAATATATAAAGGCTTTTGGAGTGATATCGAGCGTGAGAATATCACCGGACTGAGGGGGGCCAGGGTTGTGCCACGACGATCCGGCGTTCTCGACCACTGGGGGCCAGATGCGTCGGAGTGCATCCGCGACAGGGTTTATTACCGCTCTGCCCTTAGCGAAGGTCGTGAAGGCTCTGATACTGCCCTTCCCCAGCACATCATCCTCTGGGAAGACCGCCCAAGGCATTATCCACATGGTTAAGTCGACGGCGATGAAACTGGGGCTCGATGTGGGCCTGTTGCCCGATGAGGACACACATCTGCAGAAGGCTGACCTCATCATGGTTATTGGCAGCGACAGAGACATCCTGAGGGCGTTCCAGGATTATGGGGACGCCAGCGTCCCCATCCTGGGCATCAGCGATGCGCGGGGATCCGCGTTTCTGACCGATGTCCCCCTCAGCGGCTTGCAGGATGGGCTCAGACAGGTGTCCAAGGGAGAGTACCGATTGGAGGTCTGCAACCGCCTGGCTGTCCGGGTGGACGATCACCAACTCCCATCTGCCCTCAATGAAGTGGCCATATTTCCGGCCAAGACGGCGGTTCTGATGGAGTACAAGCTGTCGGTGGATGGTGAGGAGGTCTATCGGGACTACAGCGACGGTCTGATCATCGCGACGCCCACAGGCTCCTCCGCATATGCCATGTCCGCCGGGGGACCACTAGTTCTCCCCCAGTCCAGCGTCTTCGTGCTGGTCTCCGTCAACTCCATGGACATCTCGAGGCGACCCCTGGTAGTCCCAGACGCCTCCCTCATCGAGATCTCGGAGGTCAGCGCGCGCTCCGACTGCGAAGTGATTATCGACGGCCTCTGCCGGGAGAAGGTGGAGGATCGAGTGGAAATTCGTAGTGGCAAGACGGGAAGCCTTGTCAGGATTGACGGCGGGTCCCCCAAGAGGATGGAGGCCATTCGGCGTATCAGGTCCATGGAGGAGATTATGAAGATGCCTCCCAGCGCGAAGCTGGTCCTGAAGACGATCGAGTACGAGGGGCCTCTGACAGCCCGAGAGGTCGGCTCCAAGACCCTCCTGCCGTCGAGGACTGTCCGCCACGCCATCTCAATCCTTCTGCGGAGCGGTCTCGTAGGTCGGTCTCCACAACTCAGGGACCTACGCTCCGACATCTTCTATATTCTTTCGCAGGAGGCTGAAGAGAAGCAGGAGACGCGTTAAGACAGGCATATCTTGCCGCCGCTACGTTGTGAGACGACTACCTTGCCTCCATCATCACCTATTTGGGATAGACCACCCTCAAAAGCTACCAGTATGGCATCGGATGAGGCGTCAACCGGCCCCAGAGGCGTAGAGGACATCCTCCGGGAAGGAGGTTTCACCGGCTTCCATCGGAAG
>JAJISG010000063.1 GCA_022848835.1 Thermoplasmatota archaeon
TCTATCAGGGGATTCCCAGCCATGGCCTGGAAGAAACCCGCAAACGGCCCGAAGGTACCGAAGTTCAGGTATCCTGCTGTGGCGCTGTTTCCCGTCGTGATCTCACTGTAGACCTTGTCGGCTCCGGCCCACAGGAAGATCCAGCCCATCGAGAGGCGCAGGGCAAATGTCGCCCACGCGATCGGACTGCGTCTTCCGTTTGCTTGCCTTTGAGAGACCTTATCTCCCATCGCATTTCACCTCAAGAAACCTTAACACGTCTATGGTAATAGCAATGATGTCAATAGTCTATATTGAGTATATTCAACAAAGGATGGCACACTGGCCTACTGTCATTTGCTTCTCGGTCCTGTGCTAATTTCCGTGATATAAGTTAGCGCAATAATCTATATTCATGTATATCCGAAGTGGAATGGCACCTTCCTTCCCCCCCAGAATCCTTGTCTGGTCGGCTGTTTAGAAGCTGGCCTTCCTGGCGCCTCGTCGGCAGCATGCTAGGTGGTCGCTTTGAGGAAACCGCAATTATGTGGAGGAGTTCTCGTCCTTTCTGTCGTCCTTTCTATACACTCCAGATATCGCCCAGCTGAACCCCATAGGGAGTGAGTTATCTACTTGAAAGGCCTTTGCGTGTCGATGTCCACGCACAAGAGGCGCATAGGCCTCTTCATTCCCCCGCTTGCCCTTGTTCCTCTCACTATCCTGCTATGGATCTCCCACGCTCCTCCTCTTATCCTGTTCTTAGTCGCCGGCGTGACGATTCTTCCACTAGCTTATGTGATGGGCGTATCGACGGAGGAGCTGGGCAAGCAGATGGGGCCGGGCCTGGGTGGCCTCCTAAATGCCAGCTTTGGCAACGCTACGGAGATCATAATCGCCATCGCCGCCTTGAGGGCCGGCCTCGTGCGCCTGGTCCAGGCGAGCATAACAGGTTCCATCATAGGCAACATCCTCTTGATTCTGGGCCTGAGCATGCTTGTCGGCGGCCTCAGGTTCAAGAAGCAGAGCTTCGCGAGGAAGGCAGCGAGCACCAGATCCACCATGTTGGTGCTGGCAACGATTGGGCTGGTGATTCCCTCCCTCTTCCTCATTTCCTCAGGGCAATCCATCCCCGAAGGCGCTATCGCCTCTATGAGCATCTGGATATCGGTCCTCCTGCTGATCGCCTATGGTGGTGGTCTGCTGTTCAGCCTCCACACTCACCGTCACATCTTCAACCCGCCGGGGGAGGAAGAGGAGCCGGAGTGGTCACGAGGCTATGCCCTGCTGGTGTTGGGGGGCGCCATGGCCCTCGTGGCCCTGATGAGCGAGGTATTCATTGAGGCGGTGGAGGCCTCTATCGAGACCATCGGCCTGAACGAGCTGTTTCTGGGGGTCGTGGTCATAGCGGTGGTCGGGAACGCGGCGGAGCACAGCAGTGCGGTGATGATGGCCTGGAAGAACAAGATGAACCTAAGCGTCGCTATTGCCGCCAGCAGTAGCACTCAGATAGCCCTCTTCGTGGCCCCAATCCTCGTCTTCGTCTCCATCCTGATAGGCAACACCATGACCTTGGCCTTCGACCTCTTTGAACTGATCGCTATCGGCCTGTCGGTGGCCGTGGTCAGCGCTGTTGCCAACGATGGGGAGAGCAACTGGTTCGAGGGCCTGATGCTGCTGATAGTGTATGGCATCATTGCAGTTGGCTTCTTCTACCTGCCTTAGATGCTCTTGGCCACCGGTGGAAGGAGGGCCCTCCGAAACTCTCCACCGATGTGTCTCACCCTGATGCCCCCTTTCGGCCAGCATCAGGAAGGAAAAGGGGGAAGAGGGGGATGGCCATCGTTCTCTGGCCACTCTGAAGTATGAGGAGAGGCTGCTGGGTAGAAAGGTCAAAATAACCACGTACATATCAGATGTCAGATGCCCATCTCCCTGTCAATTCTCGCCCTCGCCTTCCTAGCGTTCATCGCCTCCCTCTTCTTTCCGCTATTTCTCATACCTGAACTCCTGCAGCGCAGGGCCATCTCCGAGTGGAAGGCTCGCTTGGTTGGTTGGATCACCTATGTCGCGGGAATACTGGTGGCGGTCGCTCTTCTGACCGGCGGAGCTGCCTTCACCCTGGATACGCTGATCCGATGGGACATCTGGGTTGGAATTGGGGCTCTCAGCTTCGCAGTGTTGTGGGACATTCGAAGGGCTAGGAGGGGCAGAGGGTAGGCTTCTCTCTCCTTGAATCCGGCCTCTGATCCGCTTGAATAGCAGCGCAGATGCTACAGTTCTAATTCTCCCCTTCCTGACCTCGGCTAAAGATGGTTGCCCCGCGGGGCAGCTCAGGGCGCTCTCCCAACTCTGCAGATAGCCGCCCAACACCGTCAACCAGGGAAACCCTCGGGGAGTACCCTAGGGGCGCGATCTTCGAGATGTCAGCAACGAGTCGATAGGTGTCCTCGGTGATGTCAGAGATCTCACGAACCGTGGCCTCCCGACTAGTGACCGAACCGATAACCTCCGTGAGCTGACGCATGGACACCTCCTCTCCGGATCCTATGTTGAAGACCTCTCCATCCCCCGCTCTGTCGGCCAGGAGGAGCAGTCCCTGGATGACATCCTCGACGTGGACGAAGTCCCTGGTCTTACGATCGATGTGGCCAACAACCTGAATCGGCCTATGGTTGAGATGCCAACGGAGGTAGCGGGACACCTCGACCAGGGCCATCCGCGGGTTCTCACCAGATCCGTAGACGCAGAAGGGCCTCGCTATCACTCCCGGAAGCCCGTAGGTCTCCTGGAAGGAGAGACACTGAAACTCCCCCGTCAGCTTCGAGGCCCCGTAGGGGATGAAAGGCCTCGTCGGGTGCTGCTCATCCATCGGGAACCGCTCGGGCCTGCCGTATACCGACGCCGAGGAGACGTAGACGAACCTCTTCACATCAGCCTTGCGGGCCGCGTCGAGGACGTTGAAGGTTCCCAGCGCGTTCGTCTCGAAGTCGAATCGCGGGTCTTGCACGGAGATTGTACCGTTGGCGTTGGCCGCTACGTGGAAGACAAGCTCGGCCCCCAGAGCCGCCTTAGACATCTCCTTGGGATTCCGTATATCGCCGCGCACCAGCGTTGCGCCCTCTGGGAGCTCTCCCTGAGAACCGGTGGATAGGTTATCCAGTACCGTCACCCCCTTCCCCAGAGAAAGAAGGGCTCTCGCCAGATGCCTGCCTATGAAGCCCGCTCCCCCGGTCACGAGCACGTTTGCATAAGAGTCCAGCACAGGCGCGATTAGAGCCGCCCGCTCATAAAACCTCCGATTCGTCTAGGGACGAGCGCTCCAGAACCGGCGGAGAGCCGTGACGAAAACGGTCATGGGGCATGTCGGGCCAGTCTATCTCAAGAGTGACTGTGAGATGGCGATCTGCTCCCCTACAGGAAACAATACCAAGGTCTCCATACAGTGACTAGTAGGGTGTTAGCAACTCCAGATGGACTGTATCAAAGCCCCAGCTCGTATGGATCGATACCCCTCAGATCCAGCCCCTTGAGAAGACGGCGTTCTATCACTACCTCCACATCCCGTTTCTCTGATCTCTCGATGATCGGTTTGGCAACATGGACGACTCTCCCTTCCCGACTGGCCACTGGCACGAAAGTGTACCTCCCCTCCCTACGGCCAATGTACACTCCAATGTTGGGTACTGTGGTGCAGAAGGCAGATGTGCACCTGCCCTTCTTGTAGGTCAGATCGATGACCACCTGCGTCTCATCCCGAGCCTCAAGCCACCTCAAAGCATCATCGCTGAAGGAGATATCAAGCGTCACGTCAGTCACCGTGTCAATTCTTCCCGAGGATTTCGATCTGAGTGCACGGGCCTCGCCAGGTCATCTGCCCCCCGAGCCCTCCTCCAGGGATTCCGCTAGAATCTCTAGAGCCCGCTCGATGTGTTGCCTCTCGATTCCGTAGTGGGTTACGCACCTCACCCTGCTTCTACCTTTGGTGGTCACTCGAAGGCCCTTCTCCTCCAGAAGTGAGGCAAACTGTGGCGCAGAGAAGCCAGCGGGACTCACGTCGAAGATGACAATATTGGTCTGCACGCTCTCTAGGTCTACGTTCACCGGATCCATGCGGGCGATTCCTTCCGCCAGATAGCGGGCGTTGGCATGGTCCTCCGACAATCTATCCACCATCCTATCCAGGGCTACGATCCCAGCGGCCGCCATGATGCCCGCCTGCCGCATCCCGCCTCCAAGCAGTTTTCGAGCCCTTCGGGCCTCTTCGATGAACTCTTGAGAGCCCACCACCACGGACCCTGCGGGGCAACAGAGGCCCTTGGAGAGGCAGAACATAAGGGAATCGGCCTCCTCAGCCAAGGTCGAGGCCTCAGCCTCTAGGGCTACCGCCGCGTTAAAGATGCGGGCCCCATCCACGTGAACCTTGAGGTCGTGCTCCCGGGCTACAGTCGCTACCTCCCGCATCTGTTCTGGTGTGATCACCGTGCCCCCGGCGGTATTGTGAGTATTCTCCAGGCACACGATGCTCGTTCTGGGAAAATGGACATCGGCAGGCCGGAGAGCCTCCTCCACCTGCTTACCAGAGAGGGCACCATAGTGTCCCGGAATCGCCCTGGGGATCAGCCCCGCAACCCGCGTTATCCCAGCGCTCTCGTTGTTGTATATATGGGACTCCGCCTCGACTAAGGCCTCCTCCCCCGGCCTGGTCTGTGCGAGAAGACTGACCAGGTTGCCCTGGGTTCCGCTTGTCACGAGCAGACCAGCCTCCTTTCCGAGCACAGCAGCCGCCACTTCCTGAAGGCGGTTCACTGTCGGATCCTCACCGAAGACGTCGTCTCCGAGCTCGGCAGCGGCGATGGCCTCCCGCATCTCCTTCGTGGGAAGGGTTACCGTGTCACTCCTCAGGTCGATGTAGGTCATGGACTCGCTCCCAGAGAGAAGCCCTCCATACTTAAGGATAGGGAGGGTGCCCCCGAGGAACCTAATCCGCTGGTGTTATGTCCGAATGGCCTGATTGTTGTGTGAGTTGATGTCCTACGATTCCTGGCCTGCCCCAGCCAGGGAGCATCCACAGGACCCGACTCCTGTCCGAACCCTCGGACGTACCCGAAACGCCGTCCCCCCTCTGGTTTTGGGTAGAGGAGGATCTTGAGG
>JAJISG010000064.1 GCA_022848835.1 Thermoplasmatota archaeon
GAAAGTTGGCGGCTCAGATGCCTCTGCGCCGTCTCCCTCGCACTCCACAGTTGTGGTTATATGCGGATTTCTCTATGGCTTCTTGGTGCTCTGGATGGGCAGAATCGAGATAGAAACGGAGATAGAGGCTCCTGTAGAGAAGGTCTTCGCCTTCTGGGCGGACCCGAGAAACGCGACAAAGATGATGCCGGAGGACGCCGAGGTCAAGGTAGAGGTGCCCTCCGAGGGACCCATCGGGCTCGGCACGACCTGGCGCGTATCGGGCGTCATCGGTGGGCGGAAGCTGGACTTCGAGGAGGAGTTGGTCGAGTTCGTGGAGAACCGCAGGATAACACACCGTCAGACCAAGGGCGACTTCAAGATAGAGGAGGGCACCCTGGTCTTCGAGACCACCGACAGGGGCACGAAGCTGACCGAGACCTTCGAGTACGAGCTCCCCTACTCGGTGCTGGGCAAGATCCTGGACAAGCTGAAGGCCGGGAAGGACCTCGAACGCATCCTCAAGACGAACCACGAGAGGGCCAAGGAGTTCCTGGAGAGAAAGTAGCCTCCCTCTTTCCCTTCCTCTGGTGACTGTAGAACGGAAGACTCCGCTGTTAAGTGCCCAGGTTGAGCGCGGCTTCGAAAATTCATGTGGGAAAGCTCAATCCTGAGATTGTAATATGGTGTACAAATCAAAGCTCACCCCAAGTTGACGTTTATCCAAGGACTCCGTTGATTCCTTAATGAATGGCCAATGGGACAGTGGGAGATTCACGCCTAGGACTCGCCTCATAAATCCTACCGCGTAAGTATCGTGTCGCTAGTCCCCGCAGGCCCGTTTCGATCCAAAGGATCCATCCCGTTCTCCGCTTTCTCGCATCAGTGAAACTTAGATCCCGAAGATCATATGCGCGTAACTCTCTCACTGAATCCACTCCAGCTGGCCAATCCCGCCGTATTAGGCGTAGCTTCTGATTGAGATCCACTTACTCGTTTCTCCTGGCCCCTCCGAGGGAATGCCTCTCTGTACACCAGACCAAGTTGATGACACCGGTCCCTCACTCTCTGCAATATCCTCTCGAAATAGAGGGAGTCCTCCCAGAGAGCCTTTCGGTGCATGTATTCGAGGACAGGATGGTCGTTCATAGCTGCCCTCAGGTTGTCCCAGACCGCGGGCCGAGCCCTCAACTTGTCTGCAATCAGCAGTTTGGTCCCCGTTGCAGCGATCTTCCGTAGAAGCTCATCCATGTCGGCTTCAGAAACGCCTGGAATGATGGGTCCCAGAAAGGCCCACGTGTTTACACCGGAGGAGGTCACCCTCTCTAAGGCGAAAATCCTTGATTCTGTTGGGGGGGCCCTAGGCTCAAAAACCCTCCGAAGAGACTCGTTCAAGGTCGAGAAACTGAATCCTACATCCAATTGGCTGAATTCTCGCACAATTTCCAGGTCCCTCAGGATGAGATGTGACTTTGTCTGAATGCTGACGGGAAAGTCGTATCTAAGCAGCTGTTCAAGACAGAATCTTGTCAGCTCATACTTCGCCTCCAAGGGCTGATAGGCATCCGTCACGGTGCCGATACCCACAATTCCCCGCGGGCAACTCCTCAGCTCCTTGGCCAGCACGTAAGGGATGTTTCTCCGGACATCCACGAATCCACCCCATGGCCTAGCCTCTCGGAGTACCGCGGGGCTATAGCAGTAGACATAACCGAAGGCGCACCCCCTGTAGGGATTCAGAGCATAATCGAGAGCAGGTAATCTGGAGGGCACCAGAGCGCTCCGGCAGGTAACCTCACTAGTCCTCATCCAACCTCCTCATACCTGCAGCCTTCATGACCGCGGATAGGGCAAGCGTCGTCATCTCGTAGTCACGCAGGTCGGCAAGGGAGATCCAATGAGCATCTTCCACATCTGATCCCGGTATCGAGTCGCCAGACACACACCGGCACAGGTAGTCGATTATGGTGTAGTCATACCGAACCCTTCCATTGGCTTCCAGAATGCTGTCGTAGATATTTACGACCTCTAGTGGTACTATCTTCACCCCGGTCTCCTCCTCGACTTCTCTCTCTAGGGCGCCTTCTGCTGTTTCCCCGAGTTCGATGGCTCCGTCGGGGATGCTCCAACGACCCTGATAAGGATCCGCCCCCCTCTTCACCAGCAGCACGCTGTCTCGACGAAAGATGATCCCACCTACGGCTGCGATAGGTCTATCTGGATACAGACGATTCATCCTCCGACCCCCGGATAGTCTTCCAGAACTCTCTGAGTCTGGAGGTATCTGAGGAGCCGGCTCTTCCCCATCCACTGCTTAAGGCTGATCTCCAGCCGCTCGGCGATGTAGTGTAAGGCCCCAGACAGATCCGTGAACTCCCTGTAGGGCTCTCTCATAGCTCGCCTTACATTCTCCCTCACATTCCATACACCGACGGGAAGGATATATCCTGGGTGTGCCTCTCTGAGAACGAGGGCCCCTGCCTGTCTACCCTCCCCACACAGGGCTTCTGCAATGGCCAGACGGGCGGCATAGTAGCAGCCACCTATTGCTGCATAAGTCGTACGTCCTCTGTAACCCTCCCAATCCGCGAACATCGCTATCCTCCTACCAGTGGGATTCCACGTACTGCCTGGATACCAGGCTTCCACAAGTTCGTAGATCCAAGACCGGGGAACGAGTAATATCATGAAGCGGTTATCGAGCTTCCATGACTCGTACACTCGGAACTCATTGATGAGAGGGAAGCCCTTCGCCTTCTGCACAAGGTGCTTTCCTATTGCATCGTCCACGGCCGTAATGCTCCATCTCGTAGGCACGAACTTTCGCTTAGCCTGCAGGCCTAGAATTCCGGCGCTGAGAGCCCGCGATATTCTCGACACCTCCACCCCCTCCGTGTACAGCCATAGCAAGGCATCATGTGCCCTCAGGTCACCATCATACCAGACCCTCTCCAGGTCTCTATGAACGCTCAAGGTGCCTGCCTCCATCCGACGCAGTGGCGCGGAGGGACCATATGGCTGCACATTGTCCCTAAAGACGATGTTACCCCGCGGTCTCTTCATGAAATCCAACTCTACATCGGAGGGGGAAGCCGCAATTGCGAGCTCCTGAAGGCGGCCTACAAGCTTGCCTCCATCTCTCGCTTCAGCCACATTCACGCGGTGCAGGCCCCGGACTAGCTGGGATCTGAAACCCACGATGTCGTCGATGGAGAAGTTGAGCCACTCCTCGGGATGATCCAGCAGCGCGGTGTTGCCGTAGAAGGGTGGCACTAGGGGGCCTATGTTCAGTTTGGGATAGCCAAAACGTCCGGCAAAGAAACCAGGAGGGGAGGAGCCAGCCATGTGAAGGCTCACAAGGGAGACGGTCTTCAGGAGAGAGTGGTACCTTACGAGGAGTGGACAGCGCGGCTTACCACACAACCTCTTGGACGCTTTACAGGCTACGCACATCCCACCTCCCACTCCCCTGATGGACTCGTCATGCGGCGATATCCAGTTGAACACCACAAAACAGCCAGATTCCGAGGGGTATTAAAGGGGAGGGGGGGATAAGTGAATGTGGCGTCTCACTGGCTATCGGTTCATCTTGGATGCCCAGACATCCTTTGAAGCAGCATCTACTCGAGTCTATCCAGACAAGACTAGCGGGCCACGAAGATGTGATACTTCTGCGATGAATCAGATAACTCCAACACGATCCTATTGACGATCAGCTTCTCCGGGTGATGCAGCG
Source organism: Thermoplasmatota archaeon (assembly GCA_022848835.1). GTDB lineage: Archaea > Thermoplasmatota > Thermoplasmata > RBG-16-68-12 > JAJISG01 > JAJISG01. The sequence goes on from JAJISG010000064.1 coordinate 3,716, forward strand.
TAGACACCCTATCTGCCAGGGGCTCAAAGCCCTCGAAAGGGCCTTTCTTCCTCTCCTCCAATATGGCCCACATTGTCTTTTTCCCCAGGCCTGGCAGTAACTCGAGCATGTGGAATCGAGTGGTGATGGCTTGAGCCTCGTTGTAAAAGCGAACGAACCGCTCTTCGTTCTCCTGTACGATCTCCTGAACGATGAAGGGGAGTTCCGCCTGAGCCGCCGCTGTGAGCTCCTCAGATCCTATCCGTCTCTTCACGTGCTGAATTTTGTCTCTCGCCTCAAGGTCCTTGCCTATGTAGACCCGCTCTCCTATGCCCAAGGGCGCATCCGGTTTGGGAATCAGCTCGAAGAGCTTGAACTCGTCCTCTCCGAGACCGAAAGCGATGGGCTCCCTACGATGTCGGGGTCTCTCGGGATGTCCCTGGGGTAGATAGTCGATGATACGGGCATAATCCTCCACGGAAATCCCCCTCACAAATACTTGGCGATGGTGGTCAGAATGCGCTCGATATCCTCCTTGCTCAGGGTGAACCGTTCCTTGGCAAAGACCGAGCGCACCTCTTCTGGATGAGTGGGAAGGAGATCGCCTAGTTTGACGGCATTCTGGGGGGATATGAACTCCATCTCGAGAAGACTCTTCACAAGCTTCTGGGTCTTCTTGGGCGTAAGTCGGGCGAAGGCCTCCGAGTGCTGAAGGGCGTACCCCTGTTCGGGCGAGAGATCCCCTCTCTCCTCCTTCTCCTTCTGCAGTAGCTCCCTCACTTCCGAAAGGCTCAAGAAATCTACCATATGAACGCCTACTCCAGCTTCTTCAGGTGTACAGGTGCAGCTATGATCTTCTTCGTGAGGCCTCCCCGCTTGATGGCCAAAACATAGGCCCTGCCCCTCTTTTCGACAACGGTACCCGTGAGCCCGTGATATCTCTTGTTGGGCTGTCCCTTGTGGACGCTGGGATTGATCACGATGGCCGCCTTCTCCCCAGCCTCGAAGACTCTAAGGAAGTGAGTAACGGGAGGGAGTCCCCTGTCCCTGGGTCTCTTTCGGAACTTTTGCCTAGTCCTCTGTCGCGTGCCCTTGGAGGCTTTAACCATCTCTATCCCCGTCGTGGATTTCCAGGACGTCCAATTCTACTACTTCCACCTGGGTGTCCAACAGTCTCGCAAGGTTTGGCCTGGTCCGACCCTCGTCACCGTGAATCAGCTCCTTTACGTAGGTCCCGGCCTCGGTTCGAAGGCGGATCTGGAGGGTCGCGCCCTGAATGGATTCAACCTCTGCCTTAAGTACCCTCCTGATGCGCTTCCTGTCAGCTCGCCTATGGACCACCCTGATCGGAGTCCTCTGGACGATTTCGCTCTCGATTAATGCCTTCACTGCCTCATTAATCTTTTGCAGCGATCTCTCCTCACCCAGGCACACTGTAATCCTGTAGGTCTTGTCACACCTCCTTCCCTTCAAGGAGATAACCTCCAACTTGTTCGAGGGGCGAAGCTCAATCACGTCTACCTTCCCACCACGATTGATTCGCCTTGAGATGGAGACGAGGTCGAGGTTCCTATGCCTAGGTCTCTGGACTTCGAAGACAAAAGGGCGGCCCTTGCCGAGCATGCGGGCATCGATGTCCTCCCGACCCATGCCATGGAAGGAATGCTCCTGCCCCTCCGCATCCACCATCACCTGCTCTGCAATGATCTCCTCCACGCTATCCTCGTACATCTTCCCCTTGAAATCGCAATTCTCACAACCTCTGCCCCTACACCACCGACAAGGCCATCGAGTCTGGGGAATGCCGCGGACTAGCTTCCTGTAGCGACCATAGATGTATATTGGGGCAACCTGGACCTCCACATGGTCAAGCATGGTGTCGATAACGGCAGTCACATCTGGCCGATTGAAATCCGCGCTTTTGCCAAGCCTGGCCTCCACAACCTTGCCCACTTCTCGGTTGATCTCAGCCTTAATTGGCTCATAGGTACGAAGAGCAAGCTCTGCCCACAGCACCTCTTCCCTATCCAGGAGATCGGGATCCAGCTTGCACCCCACTAGAAAAGTCTCTAGATCCCACTTGGACAGCTCATCGATGACAAGCCCCGCGAACTTGTGTATTTCATCAACCAGGCCTCTGCATAACCAGCAGTCATTGGTCTGTTTCATTCGGAGTTTGGAGAGGGCTCTTTCGCCCCTCTCACGATTGGAGAGTCCCCTACCGACCCTCGCGAAGAGCCGTCCGACACAGGTCACACATAGTGGCCTAGCCCCAAAAGCGGCCCTCAACCCGTCCTCATGACCGCGTTCCCAAAGCTGGGGCTCCACCGGATTGTCTACCATAAGGTAACCGATAAAGTTTGTGGCAGAGTAAACACCTGCGATCCAGAAGCGGGAAAACCTCAGCGTGTCAAGAAGATCTCGATGCTCGATACATTGGCAGTGTGACCGTCCTCACTGGTAAGCTGCTCTGTGGAAATCTGGATATCCTTGACCTTCGCATCGGGTATGAAGCGGTGCCTGGTTATCTCTGCCACGTCTACTGCCCTTCCGATTGTCTTTCCTCTCGCCTTGATGATGACTTCATCGGATCCGCTATTGAACTGGGTGACAACAGCAAGAACGTAGTTCATGATTGGTTTCTTGCCTATGAATACTGTGTTCTCCTCTGCCATAGAGATCCTCCCACTGGCTAAGCAGTCGGAATTGAGTTTCAGCATATAAATAGCTTCTCACATATAATTCGGTCGCCTTCTTCGAAGGAGTGGCTCTTGCAGGGGATCACGTGTATTTGCAAAAATCCTGGGTAGAGACCGGTTTCCAATCATGAGAAGATAGTGGATTTCAGCTTCCATCACCCTTCGACGATGGTTTAATTAGTCAGGAGGACCATTCTTGTCTGGATGCCAAAGAAGAGTAAGAGTGAGGGTTTCCACTCTGCTGCGGGCCTGATACGTTATTTCGATACTGAGACGGAGAAAGCCATAAAAGTGCCACCGTGGCTTGTGATCGGTATGGCCATCAGCAGCGCTGTCGTCATCACAGTGATGGCGTACATCTGGCCGGTCTAGTCCCCTCCTATCGGTGGGTGTAAGACCCCCGAGTATGAGAGCGCCGAGGGGGAGATTTTCGACTAGTTTTCGAACTCCCGTGGTGCAGAACACCAGTAGCTCTCGAGGCTACCGCCTTGGCCAGGCTAGGCTACCTCGGCAGCTCCTAGGATTAATATGTGATAACTCCTTAAGACAATTCGCATGCGACTCACGTTTCGAGTCTTACCCTCAGGCGAGGATCAGACACTAAGGCTGGATGAGGGAGCCGATGGTTTCGAGCTCATAGAGACCCTCCACCTCAATCCGGAGACTTATGTGATCCTCAGGAACGGCAGGCCAATACCAGTGGATTCCAGTCTGCAAGATGGGGATGATCTATCCATCGTCAGCGTCATATCGGGTGGTTAGCGGGATACGGTGGCACCTTCTTCGTGAAAGTCGTGGTCTCTGTTCTACCGGCAAGAGATGAGTAGAGGTGGCCCGGCCCAACCTTTTTATCGAGTTCTCTCTTTGGGAGGTCGGTCCAATGCCTCCACAAGAGGCGGAGATGCTGAGATTCCTTGGTCTGGCGGAGGTCGACCAGCTATTCGAAGACATTCCATCAGAACTGAGGACCAACGGTCTGCACCTACCGTCAGGCCTTGACGAAGCAACGACCGTTGGAAGGATTCATAGCATCCTGGAGAGGAACGATAGCTGCGCCAATATGCTGAACTTTCTGGGGGCGGGTTGCTATGACATGTTCGTACCAGCCGTGGTAGATGCCATCCTCACTCGTTCGGAGTTTTACACATCATATACACCGTACCAAGCGGAGATCAGCCAAGGGCTCTTGCAGGCCCTCTTCGAGTACCAGAGCCTCATCTGTGAACTGACCGGGATGGACGCGGCTAACAGCTCCATGTACGATTCCTCCACCGCCTTGGGTGAGGCTGCTCTCATGTGCTACCGCATAACCCGCAAAAGGGAGTTCGTCATTCCGAGAGCGCTCCATCCCGATAGGAAGGCGGTACTTCGGAACTACCTGAAGGGCCCGGGACTTGTAATGAGGGAGGTGGACTATGACCGCAGCAAAGGGACACTTGACCTGGATATGTTGTCTGACCTCGTCGGCGAGGAAACCGGCGGAATATACCTAGAGAATCCAAATTTCTTCGGCCTGCTGGAAGAGGGTGCCCTCGAGACGAAGCAGCTC
>JAJISG010000065.1 GCA_022848835.1 Thermoplasmatota archaeon
CCCGGCGATGGCGGAGCCACCCATTCCGATCACCACAATGCGCCCCTCCTTGGGAGGCTCAATCCTCAAATCGGCGCAGATCAGTAGCCCTTCCTCTAGCTGCTCGGGAAGGGACGAGAGGATTCCGAACATGCCCCTGGGGTCTAGCTGCATCCGTCTCTCAGGGTCATCCAGCACGTCAGGCCAATGGCGGACGTGCTTACAAAAGGTAGGGTGGGTTTAACCATCTTTCTGGTAGTTACAAAAAGATTATTAATATAGTCGTGGTGAAAATGAACGATGAGTTCCTCGGTGGAGAGGGCCCTAAGGGCTCTCGCAGGTGGGAGCCCTATCCTAGTATATGATGCTGACGGCAGGGAGGAAGAGACTGACCTGGTGATCCCCTCCGAGTTCATCACGCCCATTTTCGTGAAGAGCATGCGGAAGGAGGCCGGGGGTCTCATCTGCTCGACCCTCCCCTTCCAGGTCGCCAGCAAGCTGGGCCTACCCCTCTTGGAGGAGGCCTTGGCGAGGCTCGAACCCCACTATCCCCTGTTCGGTGACCTCGTGAGCGGTCCCCTCCCCTACGATACTAGATCGGCTTTCAGCATCTCAGTAAACCATCGAAAGGCGTACACGGGGATCACGGACAGAGATAGGGCCCTTACAATATCTGCGCTGGCAGGAGTCTGTGGGGAGGTTATGGAGGCCACCGTTGAGTGGGCTAGGAGGCTGTTTACCTCGGAGTTCAGGTCGCCAGGCCACGTACCCATCCTCATCGCCGAAAACCCCCTGCTGGAGGGGAGAAGAGGTCACACCGAGCTGGCAACCGCTCTGACCATCATGGCAGGCGTCCTGCCTACCGCAACGTTGTGTGAGATGATGGGGGACCAGGGAGGAGCTCTTCCCAGGGTGGAGGCAAAGAAATATGCGAGAGATCGCAATCTTGTTTTCATAGAAGGGCAGGAAGTCCTAGAGGCTTGGGGGAAATGGTCAGGGTCATGGCAACAGGAGTCTTTGATATCCTCCATCTAGGGCACCTTCACTACTTGCTTCAGGCAAAAGAGCTGGGGGACGAACTGGTGGTTGTCGTTGCAAGGGATTCCACGGTGAAGCGAATGAAGCATGAGCCCGTCACACCAGAGGAGATGAGGAGGGAGCTGGTGGATGCCTTGAAGCCCGTGGACAGTGCCATCCTGGGATATGAAGGGGACATCTACCGGACGGTGGAGGATGTCCGCCCTGACATCATCGCCTTGGGCTGGGATCAGGCCTTCGACCCTGACGAGATCGAGGGCGAGTGTCGGAAGAGGGGGAGCGAGGTGAAGGTCGTCCGCCTGGATAGGCTGGAGGGCGATCTGGACGGCACGACGAAGATAATCAACAAGGTCATCAGCCTCTGGTCCTTTACGAAGAGCATCGAGAGGATTGAGGGCGAACCATCGGAGGAGTAAGCCTGCGGCGTATTGGGATCGTTGACACCACCTTCTCTCGCTACGACATGGGGAGGGCAGCAGCGACGGAGCTGAAGGGTATGGGCACCGGATTCAAGCTTATCCACCGCACCGTTCCAGGCATCAAGGACTTGGGCGTCGCCTGTAGAGCTCTCATCGATGAGGGATGCGATATCGTCCTGGCTATGGGGATGCTTGGGCCTCTGCCGGTGGACAGACAGAGCGCCATGGTGGCTGACATAGGCCTTCAGCAGGTCCAGGTCGCGAGTGGGGTTCCGATTCTTGGCGTCTTCGTGTATGAGGATGAGGCGAAGGATGAGAAGGAGTTGGCCTGGTTGGCGGATCGCCGATCACGGGAACATGCTAGAAACGCTTACCACCTCCTCTTCCGGCCGGAGGTGCTCAGGAGGAGCGCTGGGGAGGGCCTGAGGGAGGGCTTCAAGGATGCGGGACCTCTCAGGTCCGCCTTCAAGTAGGTGTTCATATGGCTGGTCTTGGAATCGTGGTTAGCGAGTTCAACGCGGATGTGACGTATGTCATGCTGGAGAGGGCCAAGGATCACGCGGCCTTTCTCGGGTTGACAGTGAAGGAGATCGTAAAGGTGCCCGGGGTCTACGATATGCCCCTGGTTCTGAAGAAGCTGATCCAGAGGCAGGATATCGACGCCGTGGTGGCCATCGGAGCCGTCATCGAGGGAGAGACGCAGCACGACGAGGTCATCATGCAGCATACTGCCAGGAAGATAATGGATCTGGCAGTGGAGTACGAGAAGCCCATCGGCCTAGGCATATCGGGCCATGGCGAGACGAAGCTTCAGGCCATGGACCGTGTAGAGAAGGCCAGGGAAGCGGTGGAAGGCGTAGCCAAACTTCTAAGGGCGCTGGAGCAGGTCGAGGGGTCCTCGGGCTGACCGAGGGTCTTAGCGAAACTTCAGGCGAGTAGAGCGTACGTCCCTGTTCAGATTGAGCTACAAGCCTCCAGAAGTAGACTTGGTGGTCCCAGGCCAAGGTTAACCTTCCTGCCCTTTTCGAAGGATATTCGAACCCAGGATCAGGCGATAGCGGATAATGTGAGCCTATAGAGATCGACGGTCCATGCGTCAGAAAGGCCCTTATATGCTTTCTGCCAATAACGGAGGAGCTAGCCTTCAACGAGGCAAGGTTGGATTCATGACTGACATTCCCAGGATCGAGGAGATTTTGAAGGAGATTGAGTCCTTAGAGGGGGTGAATGAGGCCATACTGGTGTCCCGGTCCGGTATGTACATCGCGGGGACGCTACCGTCTAACGTACACCAGGAGACCTATGCCAGCATGTTCGCCGTCTTGCTGGGGGCAGCTGACACGGCGACCTCTGAGCTGGAAGAGAGCCTCTCCAGTGTGGTCATAAATATGGAAAGCTCCAAGATGGTGGTCATAACGAACGGCCCCAAGGCCATCTACGTGCTGAGAGTCGCCCAGGGGGTGAAGATCGGCCACTTGAGGGACACCCTGCGCCACTACACTGATCGTCTGCAGGAAAGCCTCTAGATCCTCTTGAAGCCGCGCACGACCCATTCCCTCACGCTCTTTGCAACGTAGCGTGCGGTCCTGGCTGATCCTCTGCTCGTGCCGGCAGTCCTCCCCAAGCCCTTCTGCAGGGCTAGCAGGACCTCCTCCTCACTCTCAATACCCTCGGGGACCAGGACCAGGGCCCTCCCCAGGTCAGAAAGGCGATGAGCGTCGCTACCCCCAGTTGCTGGTAGTCCTAGTTCCTGGGCCAGTCTCTCCACCCTCTGGTTGTGAGAAGCCACAGACCTGGAGTTGAGGACCTCCAACGCCTGGAAGGGTGTTACCCTGATGACATCCTCACCGAGGCCGGACCAGAAGCGGTAGGGGTGCGCTGCGACAGCGAAACCCCCTTGATCGACGATCCTATCCACAGTTTCTCCAGCGGTAAGCCCGCTTGGTACATCCTCCTCCAGGCCGTATCCCAGGATGTGCCCGTCTCGAGCCGAAACCTCCATGCCCCGGACCACAATCAGGCTTGTATCCCTTCCCAGCTCCAGGGCTCTCACACTCCCTTTGAGGGTGTTGTGATCGGTGATGGAGATCCCGTGAATTCCCCTCGCAACGGCCGTCGTCAGCATCTCCTTCACATCCAAGGAGCTGTCGGGGGAGTAGCGGCTGTGGGTGTGGAGGTCGAGCCTCAGCACCTAGGTCACCTCAGTGCCTGGGAGAACGGGCCTGTCGACGGTGACGAACTCCTCCCCGGCCCTGAGAGAGATTCCCTCGGCTTTCGTCGTTCCGAAGAAGTTGACCCTCCCCTCCTTATCCACTTCTATCCTGAGCTTTCTGAACTCCTCAAAGGAGATCATGGGGGCGTCAGGAAGGCCGAGGACCTGGGTTCCCGGCGCAGCATCCCCCGCCAGCAGGATAGAGACTTCGTCCCCGTCCACAGCAGCAAGGAGCATGCCCTCTGACCTGATACCTCTTAAGGAGGCAGGCTTGAGATTGCAGAGGACCACGATGCTCTTACCCTCAATCTCCTCTGCCGTGTACTCCACCCGCAGCCCCGCCACCAGGCGTCTCCGTTCCGTTCCTAGATCTACTTCCAGCAAGTAGAGCTTATCGGCCCGAGGATGGTCCTCCACTCTGAGCACCCTGCCCACCCTGATGTCTAGCCTGAGAGCCTCATCCCGTGGGTCCGTCACATCAATCTCAACCTTCTGGAATAGAGTCTCGGGTGGGGCAAGGGTCTGCCCATCTGGCAGCTCCTCGAGGGCCTCCGCCCAGGAAGCCTCGTGGACACTCCCCTCATACCCCAGCATCCTCCACACCCTGTCTGCAGAGAAGGGGAGGAAGGGAGCGGTCAGTATGGCCAAGGCCTTCACGAGACGGAGGGAGACATGAAGGGCCGTGCCACATGCCTCTCGATCCCTGCGCAATAGATCCCAAGGAGCCTTCGTGTCGAAGTACTGATTTCCCCGACGCGCTAGCTGCATGACCTCCCTCAGGGCCTCTTTGAGGTGGACGTACTCGAGGTTCTGACCCGCTTTCTTCCAGCTCTCCTCCAGCTCCCTCAACAGGGACCTGTCTTCCTTCGAGAGTCGAGTAGCGGGAGGCACCTCGCCAAAGTTCTTGTAGGTAAAGGTAAGGACTCTGTGAACGAAGTTTCCGTAGATTGCCACTAGTTCAGTATTGGTGCGCCTTGCAAGCTCTTCGAAGGAGAACTCAGAGTCTTTGCTCTCGGGCATGGAGGCGCTGACGTAGTATCGAAGGACGTCCGGGTCGAAGGCTCTGAGGAGATCCGGCAGCCATACGCCAACGCCCCGCCCAGCCGACATCTTCTCACCCCTGAAGTTCATGTACTGGTTCGCGGGCACATCGTAGGGAAGGCTGAGATCTTCATCATACCCCATCAGAATCGCCGGCCATATCATCGTGTGGAATATGATGTTGTCCTTGCCGATGAAGTAGTAGTGGCGGGAGTCGCGATTCAGCCACCAGTCTCTCCATAACTCTGGTTCGCCCTGCCGCCGGGCCCATTCCATGCTAGCGGACAGGTAACCCATAACTGCCTCAAACCAGACGTAGATTCTCTTGGAGTCGTAGTCCTCGAGAGGAATTCTGATTCCCCAGTCGATGTCTCGCGTAACGGGGCGATCCTTCAGCCCCTCCTTGAGCCATGACAGGGCAAAGTTGAGTACGTGAGGCCTCCAGTGACTCTTAGTCTTAAACCACTTCTTCAGCGGCTCCTGGAAGGCGCTGAGGCGAAAGAAGAAGTGTCTCGTTCTGCGTCGCTCGACAGGTGATCCACAGACCTTGCAGTGGGGATGGATCAGCTCAAAGGGATCCAACATTCGGCCGCACTGATCGCACTGATCTCCCCTGCTAAGTGAGAAGTGGCAATGGGGACACTCACCCTCGATGTACCTGTCTGGGCGAAACCTCTCACACGAGGGACACCAGGAGGCATCCATTTCAGCCTCGTAGATATGGCCCTTTTCCCTCAGTCGAAGGAAGATGTCCTGCGCGACCGTCTTGTGGGCCGATTCAGAAGTCTTCCAGTACAGGTCGTAGGATACGCCGAGATCCTCGAAGCTCTTCTTATGGAGGGCGTGATACCGTTCAGTGATCACATCAGGCGAGACTCCCTCCTCGTCCGCTCTCACCGTCGTAGGGGTACCGTGCATGTCGCTACCGCTCACCATGAGCACGTCGTTGCCCACCAGGCGATGATAGCGAGCGAAGATATCGGCCGGAATGTAAGCGCCGGCTGCGTGACCTATGTGCCTGGGTCCGCTGGCATAGGGCCAGGCGACGCCTAGAAATACCTTGACCATCGGCTCAAGAAGAGGGGACTACGATTTAAATGTAAAGCTGGCACCCTGAGTCTGTGGGAGATTTACGGGGGAGTACGGCCAATACGGGGTCAAAAGAGTTTAAATACAGAGGCTCGAATTGGATGGATGCGTAATATCGCAGGAGTTGAGCTATTGAATCAAGGATTCGGCACGGGACCCTACCAGGCTCCAGTAGAGGAGGGTAAGGTCTATGAGGCCACCATAGAGGATCTGGGAAGGGAGGGCGACGGTCTCGCTAGGATCGAGAATTTCGTTGTCTTCGTTCCCGGAGCCAAGGTTGGGGACAGGGTGAAGATAAAGATTACCCGTGTCCTAAGAAGGATGGCCTTCGGGGAAATAGTAAAGGATTAGAGCCTTTTGTCATTCCTGTCCCAAGGAAGCCATGGGTCAGCGGTAGCCCTAGGTCTCCTCCTGCCCTATCAGCAGGAGCCTCCCCATCTCCGTAAGCTTGATCTGGAGGCGACCCTGAGTCCTACGGTCAATCTCCACGAGACCTAGCTCCTCTAATCCCTTAGAATCCCTACCCCCCCGAAGGTGGTAGCTCAGGAGGGACTTCTCCGTGCCCGATGATTCGCTGAATTCGTTGAGGGAATTGACCACGCCTCCGAGTCTGTCCAGTCTCCGAAGGACATTGAGCTTACTCGGTGAGATTACCTCCTTGTAGCTGAACTTCAAGATGGGCAGCATCATAGGGGTGTCGCCCTCTACGTGAAAGGCCTTGAGGCCGTTGACGAAGGCGGCGCTGATGGCAGAACAGGTCATCAGTTTCCTGCCGCTCGTGACATTGATGAAGATATCGTCGTACTTGTGCTTCTCCTCCTTGACGATGGTGGCGATAACCTCGTACATGTCTCTCGCCGGGCTCTTGAGCTCCACCCGCTCCACGGGAATGCGTAGCTCATTCAACTTCCGGGCGACCTCTGCCGCCCTGAATCTCTCCTCCGGCTCATGGAGGAGGAACAGCTTGCTAACGGGGTACTCGCGGATGCCAACGTATATGGGATCCTCCTCCTCTCCCAAAGTAGCGATCTGCAGGATTTTCGTAGTCATCGTATCCACTATGGTGTGAAACTATAAAAACAGTTTCAAATCTTCTATTCTACCTCCAACCAGCTCTACACGGCAGGGCAAGATAGACCAGTCTCTTTCAAAGGGCGATCTCCTTGAAGAAGCTCCTCTGGCATATGGTGGTGGGGACCAGGGGTGGACTGGATGGGGCCAGGATCCTGGGTCTCCTCAAGGAGCGTCCCAACAATGCCAACAGCCTCGCCGAGGAACTGAGGCTCGATTACAGGACCGTGAGAGACCATCTCAAAGTCCTTCGGAGGAGTGATTTCGTGATGGTCTCCCGGGAGGAATACGGCACCCTCTACTTTCTCAGTCCCGTGATGGCGAGGT
>JAJISG010000066.1 GCA_022848835.1 Thermoplasmatota archaeon
TCACGGACGTTCTCCACCATCTGTTCCGGTGTTGTCTCGGTCAAACGGCAGAATCGGGCAAGAACACGAAGACGCTCTCGGGCCGTGAGGGGCGAGCCTCGTTTTAGATTCTCATACCATCGTTTGACGTCCCCATTACTAAGGAGGTCCTCGGATGTCGGCTCTCCGACCATCACCAATCTATATGGGATATCCTAGATTTAAGGTTTGTTTAATGGACCCAGCGGGACTTGAACCCGCGACCTCCGCCTTGCGAAGGCGGCGATCTTCCACTGATCTATGGGCCCTTTTCCATCCTAAGATGGAGCTATATCCCTTAAAACTCCCCGCTGCCCCAGGCATTGGCCGGACGGCACGACTAGCCACTGTGGAGTCCGCCTGATAGGAGGGACATCCAAACATCCTCTTCGTCCCCACCCGGGGCCAACGCAGTACCCCGTTACGAACAGCTCTTAACTCTCACAGCCCCTCCTCTGAAGAGCAGGCCATGACCCGCCTCCTCGATCGTCTACTACCACATCAGCGGCATAAGACCAAGCATGTGGCGGCGCTGCTGTGTGGTCCTTCCGCTCTCAGCCCTACTCCCGCCAGTATTCGTGAGTTGTCTCACTATGTTATCCTCAGTACAGTCATAAGGCGAAATTCCAGCCTTCAAACCTGGTAAGGAGGTAGATGGCGTAACCGATGCTTAAGGCAGCCGCTACTATGTTGACGACCCGTCTTACGCGCTTCTGGCCCCACTTCAGAATGGGATACGTCAGGCCGACGCCGAATACGATCATCCCCACGACCACCCCCACGCTGAAGACAGCAATACTCAGGAGGAGGCCACCGAACGAGGTCACGCCTAGGGCGATAACCAGGAGGACGAGGAGCTCATCATTGCTGGCCACTCCATGGATTATACCTATGGAGAGCATGGCACCGTGTCTACCATGCTTCCCCCAGTGCATGTGGAGGTGCTTGTGTCGCCTCTCGTCGTGTTTATGCTCATGGAGGTGGAGCACGCGGAACTCCCACATCAGTCCGAGGACCCCTATGACGATGAGCATGGCGGCCACGATGAGCTCCAGGTTAGCCAGTATGTGAGAGATGAAGACCTCTCTGAAGACGTAGATGAGCAAGGCGATGACGGACGCGGTCAGCATGTGACCGATGGCCCAGCTGGTGCTCATCAGGCTCGTCCTTTTCAGGCTATCGCTCCGGGCTAGGAGGTTCGAGACGGCCACCAGGTGGTCTGCATCAAAGCTGTGTTTGAAGCCCAGGGCCAGGGCCAACCCCATCAGAAGGAGTAGCTCCTGCTCCATTCCTATGTCCCCCTCAGTAACACGATCCTGTCGACGGTAATACATCTGTCACTTAAAGCCTTGACTCCCACTTCGGTATCTTTTTGCCTCAGATCTGGGGAGACGAGGAACGGGGCCTTTTTATCCGATGGCTCACCTCCCGACACTGCGAGATGGGAGAGAGCTACGAGTACCGCGATATCGGAGACTATGGCCTCATTGGAGACATGAACTCGGCCGCTCTGGTCTCCCAGTATGGTAGCATCGATTGGCTCTGCTTTCCCCGATTTGACTCCCCAAGCGTATTCGCGGCCATCCTCGATCCCCAGGTAGGCGGCAGGTTTACCGTCTCGGTCAGGGGGAGGCACGAGGCTGAGCAGTCATACGTGGAGGACACAAACATCCTTCGTACTCTGCTCACGACCAGCGAGGGCTCCTTGGAGGTGCTGGATTACATGCCCTGCTACCTCAAGAACGGAGAGCTGGAGGCCTTTCATGAGGTCCACCGTCGCCTGCGCTGCGTGGATGGCAGGGTGACGGCGATGGTGGAATACCAACCGCGTTTCAGGTACGGCATGGAGGGTGGGGAGATCTGGGTGGAAGAGGAGGGATGCCTGGCGAAGGGCTCCAAAGAGTGGCTGAGTATGGTCACAGACCTGAGACTGAGTCAGGGAGATGGCACGTGCACCGCAGAGGAGCCCATGACTACTGGGGACAAGAGGTGGATGGTCCTCCGATGGAACGACGACTATCTCAGGCCGGTGGAGGAATTCAGGTCCGCGGAGAAGCTGGAGAAGACTCGGTCCTACTGGAAGGAGTGGATCAGCAGGTGTTCCTTCGAAGGTCCCTGGAAGCCCCTCGTGAGACGTTCCATGCTCGCCCTCAAGCTGATGGTCTACGAGCCCACCGGCGCTATCATCGCCGCTCCCACCACATCTCTGCCAGAGATTCCTGAGGGAGGGAAGAACTGGGACTACCGTTTCTCTTGGCTCAGGGATTCCGCTTTCGTCCTCTCAGCCTTTCACCGCTGTGGATACGCCCGGGAGGAGCGAATGTACAGACACTGGATCATCAGGAGGTTGAGGGGCCACACTCTGGACTTGGAGAACCTCCAGATCATGTATGGCGTCGAGGGGGACGCCGAGCTCAGGGAGACCGTCCTTTCCCACCTGCGTGGTTACAAGGGCGCAACCCCTGTGAGGTCCGGGAATGCTGCCCATGGGCAGTTCCAATTAGATGTCTACGGGTCGGTCATCGACGCTCTCCACTTCGGCTATCACACGGACCGGGATATGAACGACGATGTCTGGCGGACGGTGGAGTCCATAGCCAACTTCGTGGCTCTCAACTGGGAGAGGCCCGACAGCGGAATATGGGAGCTGCGTGAGGTCGAGAGAAAGTACGTCTATTCTCACATAATGGCATGGGTGGCCATGGACAGGGCCGTCAAGATCGCCCGCCGTTGGGGCAACCAGCAAATGGCGGAAAAGTGGGTTAAGGTTCGTGACCTGATATGCGAAAAGGTGTTGAAGGATGGCTTCGACAAGGAGTTGGACTCCTTCGTTCAGTACTACAGTGGAAAGGAGGTCGACGGGAGCCTCCTGATCATACCCTTGGTGGGCTTCCTCGGTGGGGATGACCCTCTATTTCTTGGGACCCTGGAGCGTATTGAGAGGGAGCTCGGGAATGGCCCCCTGATCCACAGGTTCAAGGAGGAGGGACCCGTGGAGGGGGCCTTCCTGATGCTGAGTTTCTGGCTGGTCGAGTGTCTCGTCGGTGCGGGAAAGGTGGAGGAGGCGAAGGAGGTCTTCCGGGAACTAACCCAATACGCGAACCACCTGGGTCTTTTCTCCGAAATGGCGGATTTCGACACCAAAGCCCTTCTGGGAAACTTCCCACAGGCCTTCACGCACATGGCCCTGGTGAACGCCGCCTGGAGCCTGTCGGCGGCTGAAACAGGATCCTAGGCTTCAGGCAGACATACGCATAGCGGCGTAAGGAATGGAGGAGGGAGAGAACCTCTGAGGGAGGCTGAACTGACCCTGACTCTTGCTCTGATGTCTCTGATAGATCGCTTATCGCTTTCTGTCTTCTCCTCGCAGCCCTAGATGATCTATACACCGGAAGGCCAAGGCGAATCGACCGCCGGTGATGTCACCCTCCTATTCCTCTTGCCTGGGCGCGTTCTTCCAGATGGCCAGGACATTATCCTCAGGGTCCTGGAAGATTGCGAACCAGCCTTGGTTGGGGACCTCACTCTCAGGCACCAGGATCTTGCCTCCGGCCTCTTCTATTGCCTGTGAAGTCTCCTGAATGGAATCCACCAGCAGGTAGTTCAGCACCCCGCTGGGAGTTGACTCTGTAGGAGTGAACAACCCTCCGCCGGGAGGGTTACTCGGCTCAAACAAGGTGTAGTCCATCTCGGGGACATCCTCGAACTTCCAATCGAAGACCTCCCCGTAGAACTTCTTGGCGTTCTCCCTGTTCTTACATGGTATTTCGACGTGCACAATACTGCCAGGTTTCGGAACCTCTTCTGTCATCTCTTCCCTCCGTGGGGACCCCTACTACTGTCTCGTCGACTTTAAACCTTAGGTGTGAGGGGTCATGACGAAAAGAATGGGGACGGGCAATGCCTCTCTTCTCGTCCGGTTCCTTGGATATTCCAGTCTCACCATTCCAGGGTCCTGCCACCTTTCCATTCACAAACCCAGCAGTCTGGTCAGTTGTTCAAGAAGGCTGAGCTCCATCGCCCCGCCCGAGAGGAAAGCCTGGAAAACGAAGCCGAACACCAGGATGACCCCGACGTGCGCAAGGAGAATGACTGAGGGCATGCGCCTTCCTAGCCGCATGGGCGGAATCATGAACCGCAGGATCGCTATGAAGGTCGCTGCGAGCAGAAAGCCAAAGAGGATCGTGAAGAGCCAATCCGCTCCGAAGAGAAGTGCGTGGATCACGCCGAAAGAGGCACCGTTCGTGTAGTGCCAGAGGTAACCGCTCGTGCGCACCTTCCATGACGGCACGCCACTCTCCTCCATGACGCTCTTGAAGGCAGGCCGAAGCAGCTTGCGCATGCTAAGCATGGGCAGCTTGGGGAACCCCTTCTCGTCCATCAGTTCGTTCGAGGGGACGCCCCGCTGGATCTGTTCGTTGACATGGCTCAAGACGGAGCTCATGACCCGCAGCTTGAGCTTCTTGTCCAGACCAAGAATCATCGTGCCGAATCGCATAGGAAGATCCATGGGCATCCAACGGAGCAGATAGCCCGGGATGCGGATGCTGTCCAGGGCAAGGGTGGCCAGGAGTCCGGCGGCAATACCTAAGGCCACCGCTCCAAGGAGGACGCTGTTGCTCGTAGAAAAGAACAGGAGAAGGAGGACAAACACCACTAAGGCGGGGACGCCCACGAAGCGCAGGGTCTTCGTTGCGGGCAACTTCCCGAGTAAGTCCAGGAGGAGCATCTGCGAGGGGACGGCGACCACGGCCAGTGTCAATAGAACGACGGAGAAGTCCACGACAGATGTCACATAATCACTCTCTCCTTGAACATTCTATGGTGCAGCTGGACTTAAGGCTAACGACTTGGCTGGGAAACCTTCGCTCCATGCCCTATCCCCAGGATATCCTCCTTGGAGTTGGGAGAGGTGATCGTCCCCTTGGATTCATCTCTCACCACAATGCGCCCGAGCGGGGCGAGAGGATGGCCGTGAGCCTCTCAGAGATGGAAAGTACTTATAAAGGTCGTTTACCATCATCCCTCGGAGGTAAGATATGACGATTGCAAAAGTCATCGAAGTGATTGGGAGTTCTTCTGATAGTTTCGACGACGCTGTCCGCAATGCTGTTGCCGAGGCGGCTAAGACTGTGAAAGATATCACCGGCGTGAATGTCCTCAGGATGACTGCGAAGGTGGAGGATGGCAGACTCACGGAGTTCCGAGCAAACGTGAAGATCGCCTTCGAGGTCAAGCGGAATTGAGAGACCTGACCTCAGAGGTCAGAACATTATCAGACCTCCCCTTGCCTCTCCGCGCGCTAACAGAGAGCCATTTCGAGTCACAGACCGTGGTTTCCACAAGGAAGGGGCCTATGAGATCAGGCAATCCACGGACAATAACTTAAATCGAGACGGGACCTTGACTAGATGATCGAGATGCAGTCCTACGATACTCCCAGGCTTTTGCGAATTGCCCGGCGCTTCAACCTCTACCTCTTTGTGGGAATTCTGATCGTGATATCGGCCCTGGGCCTCGGTGTCTGGGAGTCCACTGTCCTTCAGACTGCTCACAACCTAGAGGTCGCTGGCGCGACTGGCACCGCGCAGTACACCCAGGCCACACAGATCGAGGATATCCTCAGGATCATAACCCCCACATGGAACTTCTTCGGCCTGGGTTTCCTGACGTTTGGCATCGGCATGTCCATCGTCTTGATTATCTCCAACCTGAAGGGGACGGGAAGGGAGGCGATGGTCGCCTACATGCAGGCCTTCCCAGGTAGCAGGTTGCCTATGCCGCGGGAGCCTGGATTCGCTAGGGCCTTCCCCAAGTTGATGTTCCTGGGCCTCATCCTCCTAGCAATCAACTTCCTGTTTGCCCTCTTCGGAGGACTGGCGACAGCCGGAATCATCGATCTGACATTTGCCGGGTTCACCGCCGCCTCGTGGGGCGCCTTCGTGGAGGTCCTGAGGACGCCTCAGAGGCCTGCTACTCTCTCCTTCATAGTTCTGGGCATAGGCCTCAGTCTTGCGACTATCGTTTACAATCTGCGGTTGCAGGCTCGCATGCTGCCAAAGCTCATGGGCTCGCTATCCTCCGGGAAGCCCATGGAGCAGCGGGGATCCCTGGTCCCTGGCCTACCCAGATTCCCCTTTGCCCTCCTCGCCGCCGGGTTCATCATCACTCTCTCTGCGAGCTATCCGGTGGGCCTTCTCGGGGCGATGGCGAGGTCGAGTCTGGTGGGAGGAGCCGCCAGCCCAGCAGCCGCCCAACAGCTGGCATGGGCAACCGCGCTGTTCCCTGTAATGGCTGTGACTGGAATTGTGATCATGCTAGCAGGGATCGTTTACTGGCTGCTCCTCATAATCCAGGCACTCCGGGACCAGCGAAGGCTGGTCCTGACTATGGGGTCCACGTTGGCCGGTACACAGGCCGCCCCCCTGGAACAGCCTCTGTGGCCCGAGAGGGTCGCGGGTTATCTCGCGGGTGGCGGGGTGCTGACCCTGCTGCTCCTGTTCATCCCAGCCTCCCTCTTGATCTTCATCCGCTGGGAGGTTCTCCGCCTCCAGGGCGCCATAGGGGATGCCTTCCTGGATCTGGATTTCATGAAGAACTTTCTGGGCACGCTGATTCCAGACATGCGCTTCCTCGGCATGTCCCTGGTGATGCTTGCCATCGGCCTCACACTCGTCGTAATAGTGGTCAACCTCAAGGGCATGGGCTCGATCCTACCTGGTACCATGGCGAGGATCTTGAGCAGCCAGGGTAAGGCGGTCGGGCCGGTGATCTCTGATCCGGATGAAGGCGACGTCAAATCTCGGGCCGAGGAGACCATGAAGCGCTTCCCCAAGAAGCTCTTCGTACCGCTCCTCTTTGGAGCCCTCATCCT
>JAJISG010000067.1 GCA_022848835.1 Thermoplasmatota archaeon
CTATCCTAGTAGCCTTTATGCCCATCCAGCCCCTGCTGAATTTCGACGCCGATGCCAAAGTGCTACGAATGCGGGACAAACATCAGGGAGCCAGTAAATTTCTACTATTGTCCCACCTGCGGTAGTTCCCTCTGCCCGGATTGCAGGAGAGACCACGTGCATGCCGACTAAATCTCTAGAAGCTCCCTCGTTGCGGGTGTGAGCACTTCCACGCCGTCATCGGTTATGAGAACGTCGTCCTCGATCCTCACGCCCCCAAAACCCGGCAGATAGACACCGGGTTCCACGGTCATGGCCATCCCCTTCTCAAGGAGCAGGCTTTCTGAAGCCCTCATGGCGGCCCCGTCGTGCACCGCGAGGCCTATGGTGTGACCCAGGCCATGGGTGAAACGATCCTTAAATTCCGAAGAGTCGATGATGTTACGGGCTACCTCGTAAACCTTCTGACCGTCGACTCCCGCCTTCATGGCATCCAGGGCTGCCTGCTGTGCCTCCAGAACCACCTCATATATCCTCCTCTGCTTCCCGTCGGCCGCGCCCAGCACTATCGTGCGAGTCATGTCAGAGGCGTAGCCCTCGTAGAGGGCGCCAAAGTCCATCAGGAGGAGATCGCCGTCCTGAAGACGCCTCTCTCCGGTGGCATAGTGCGGGAGCGCCGTGTTGGCGCCGGAGGCCACAATAGACGTGAAGGAGGGGCCGGACGCCCCCCTGCGCTGCATAAGATATGTGAGCTCGGCCGCGATCTCCGCCTCGGATCGGCCGACCTGGATGTATGATAGCAGCTCCTCGAAGGCCTCCACCGCGATCTCACAAGCCCGCCTCAGGCTCTTCACCTCGGCATCATCCTTTACCTGCCTAGCCTTTATGACGGCCTCGGAGACGTCCGTCAGACTGGCCTCGGGGGACGCGGACTCTATCTCCGCATAGCTTGAGTAGGTGATCTCCCTCCCGTTGATGCCTATGGACTCAGAATCGGCCAGCAGACTCCTCAGGGCCGCCTCCCTTTCATCCTTGGTGGCGAAGACCTCCACAGGGCCACGGAAGGCCTGAGCGATGTCCGCCTCCAACCTGGAGGAGAGCACACGGCAGGTGCCATCAGGATGTAGCAGGGCGACACAGCCCTCGAAGAGTCCGCCGTGGATACTGGTGACGTAGAAGAAGGTACGATCGATGTGAGGCTCCGTCCCGTTCATGATGACGATGGCATCCATCGGCTTCTCTATGTGCTGGAAGATCCTCAGTACCCTCTCCCTCATGGTGAGGCCTAGTGGAGGGCTAAGGATAAAGCTTCTGAGGTCTTAGGCCATTACAGCGCTGAGGGTGCGATGCCCAGGAGAAGGAAGGGGTTGGAGAGGAGGATCGCCCGGGAGAGGATGGAGATTCTCTTCCGTCAGGCCGAAAGGGAGGCCATCAGGGGGACCCGGTCCAGGGCGACGCGGTACGCCCAAATCGCCCGACGAATAGGGATGCGGTACAACGTCCCCCTTACGCCCGCCTTCAGGAGGCTCCTCTGCCGAAGCTGCGGGAGCTACATGGACCCTGGCTCCAACGCCTCTGTCAGGCTGCGGCGATCGAGGGTCATCATTACCTGCAGAACGTGTGGTCGGATCTACCGATTTCCCTACTTGCAGGAGGTCAAGGAGAGAAGGCAGGCCTCTAGTAAGCGGTAGTCATGTCAATCTTCCCCTTCTTCCTTGCCAAATATTCTGTGTAACGGAAGACTCCCACGGAGACCAGGAAGAAGAGAACCGTAGCGCCGGCCAGGATGACCAGGAGGAGGGAGTTTGAGATCGATAGGAGGAAGGAGTCGCCAACGAAGCCCGGCAACATGGCCCTCCTGAGCCCCTCGAACCAGTAGGTCAACGGGATGTATCTGCCGAGAATCTGGCCCCATTGCGGCAGGACAGACAGTGGGAATATGACCCCGGAGAAGACGTAGAATATGCCGGTAACCCCCTCGCTCATGCCACCTCCGTGTCTGGCGGTGAGGAAGGTCACCCCCGCGAGAGCGATACCGATGACCACAGTGCAGAACGCCCCGAGCAGGAGGATGGCTAGGAAGAAGGGCAGCAGTCCGAGGCTGAGGGAGATGGGGAGATTCAGCAGGAACTTTCCGAACAGGAGGACAATCGTCACCCC
Source organism: Thermoplasmatota archaeon (assembly GCA_022848835.1). Lineage (GTDB taxonomy): Archaea > Thermoplasmatota > Thermoplasmata > RBG-16-68-12 > JAJISG01 > JAJISG01. The sequence continues at coordinate 2,140 of JAJISG010000067.1, forward strand.
GAAAGCGGCAGTGCCCATCTGGGTGGTCCCTCTCCCCGCTACGTACGCGTAGTAACTTATCGGAGAAATGTAGATATAGCGGATTGTCTGGAACCACTCCCTATCTCCCTGAATCACCTCGAAGAGGCCGAAGAAAGCCTGGAAGACGAACATGTAGAAGGCGCTGCCAACAAACATGTAGGCCAGCCTCTCGATCCCAACTTCACCTCCGACATCGACTGCCAAGTAGTACATGAAAACGAGGATCAGAGTCCCTGCGATGGGCTTTATGATGGAGTAGATGGCGAATAGCAATGGATCCGTCCAGTTGGAGCTGTACTGCCACCCCAGCCAGGCTCCCGTCCTGAGAGCCCTCCAGTGTTCAACTACTGATGGCGTAGGGTCAACCTCCCTTGCTCCTTCCCGAGCCTCTCCAGATAGGCCAGGGATATCCTCGCCAGGTAGATGAAGACGGGCGCAAGGATTAGCAGGATCAAGAGCTCGATATCTGGGCGGAGAAGGCCATATGCCAACAACTCAGGAAAGAGAAGCTGCCTCATCGCGTCGAGTCCCAGAGTCATGGGTATGATGGAAGCTCCAGCGGCCACCCACAAGCCTCCCGCCCCCAGCCTGGTCACGAAAGTCTTCAGCGGGAAGTAGAAGCCGGACACCAAGAACACAGGCTCCTGCAGGAGGTTGGAGGCGTGCCATGCCTCCCTACCATACAGCAGGTAGACCGAGGCGAAAATCATGCCTAGGCCATAGAGAGCCGCCAGGGTCGTAAGAAAGATCGCCAACAGGAGGAGGGGATCAAGGACCACAAGGGTAATCCTGAAGATGAGTACGCCCAGTACAAGGGTGGCAACCGCCCGGGTGGAAGTCATAACAGCACCTCCCACCGCCATACCTCCCAAGAGAGCCATCCTCGACATCGGCGCCATCATGTATAGCTGAAGATTCCCAATCTGCTTCTCCCAGTAGAACTGGGCGGCCATGCTCCAGAGGATGTTCATCCAGAAGGCCACCATGGTGCCTCCTAGGACGACGAAACCCACGAACTGGGGAACGCCCAAGTATTCGTATATGTAAACGTAGGCTGCGATAGTGAGTAGAGGCAGGAGAGTCTCGAAGAATATCCAGCTGGGCTCTCTCTGGGCTCCTATGATTCGAGGATAAGCCCTTCCTACAAGAGCTCGCAGGTTCAGGAGGAGATTTACCCTCAATCCAATCCCCTGCCCACCAGGCTGATGAAGACCTCCTCTAGGGTGGGTTCCGTCTTCTTGAGGGAGTGCACCCTGCTTCCCTGCCTCAGGACCTCGGACATGATGTCCGCTATTGGAGCATCATCCTCCAGGATGAAGGTCGTAGTCATACTGCGCCCTTTGGGATTCTCGGAGACGGCGAAGTTCCTGACACCTGGAATGGAGCGGAAGACACTGGTGTCCTTCAGGCGGTCTGTCTCGATCTTTAGCGTGACGTCCTTCTTTATGAGTCTCTTGAGCCCCTCGGGGGAGTCGCAGGCCAGTATGCGACCCCGATCTATTATGGCTATACGATCGCAGAGTTCGTCCGCCTCCATCATGTCGTGGGTGGTCAGCAGGACGGTCCTTCCCTTCTGTTCCTGTATCCACTTCTTGATGAAACCTCGGATGGACCTAGCCGCTGTGACGTCCAGGCCGAGGGTGGGCTCATCCAGGAAGATAATCTCAGGGTCCGTCACGAAGCCCCGTATCATATTCATCTTCTGTCGTTCTCCAGTGGACAGTGTTCGCACCTTGGCATCCATCCGCTCCTGAAGGTCGAACTCCTCCGCTAGTAGGTCGATCACCTTCTTCACTTGGCGGGACGGCATGCCGTAGAACTGGGAGAACATCCAGACATTTTCCCGAGTGGTCAGCAGGCCGTACCCCGACGTCTCCCCCCCAGTGACCATGTTTATCCTTTTCCTGATGGGGAAGGGGTCTTTGGCGACATCGTAGCCAGCCACGTAAGCCTCTCCGGAGGTCGGCAACAGGAGGGTCGCTAGTATCTTGATGAGGGTGGTCTTTCCGGCACCGTTTGGACCGAGAAGTCCGAAGAGCTCTCCATGAGGGATCTCGAGGTTGACTGAGTCCAGGGCCACGACCCTCTTCTCCGAGGGTTCTCGCTTCCGCTGAAGCCGCCTTCTCTTACCGCCGAAGACTCTCGTCAGGTTGCGAGTCGCTATCGCCGCTTCCACAGCCAAGCCTCAAAAGATTACTAGGCGCTTGAGTAACGCCGTCACGTCTCCCGCATCTTCTTCAACCGGGTAACGTAGCCAGCAATTCTGTTCCTCATCTTTGGAGTGGTCACATCCGTGAGCTCCTGCACCAGTTTCTTGTTGTGCTCAAAGTCCTCGTTGAACTTCTCTGGATAGAGCCTCGTCAGCTCGTGGGCAACGCGTTTGATGTATGTGGGTCTTATGTTTCCCATGGTTCACTCTCTGGCTTTGGCGTGAGATATGCTGACGCTCCCGCACGTAGATAAATCTTACTGGATGTGGGCAGAGTTGGACCGTCTCTTGCCCGGACCTCAGGGGATACACCTCTAGGTCGTCCCAGGCGAACTCAAAAACGACCCTTACCCTGACTAATATCCTCCCTGACAATCTCCCCATAACGCTTAAATAGGGTTCAAAGATGACCTATCGAAGGAAGAGTAGGTGGTCAAGAGGTGCAACGGATGACCGTGGAAGAGTCCCTCTGCAACGTGGAGTTCCTAAAGAGCTCCAACACTTACGTTGCTAAGGTCCAGAGTGAGATCGGTGGTCTCAGGGAGTATCGCAGTTCAACCTTCGAAGAGGTGCTGGAGCAGGTAATCATCGACCTGCAAGAGGAGTTCGAGAGCACCTCCTAGTCTACTCCCCCCGAAAGATCGGCTTCCTCTTCTCGATAAAAGCCCTCAGTCCCTCCTTTTCATCATCGGTGGAGAATATCAGGCTGAAGGCCTCCATCTCGTAAGCAAGACCCGAGGATAACCCGGTCTCCTGGGACTGCTGGATGGCGGTCTTGGCCAAGCTGAGCGCTAGGGGCCCACGCTCGATGATCCTTCTCCCCAGAGCCCTAGCCATGTCCAAGAGTTTCTCGCGGGGTACGACCCTGTTCACCAGGCCTATGCGTTCGGCCATTTCGGCATCCACAGGATCCGCTGTGAATATGAGTTCTGATGCCCACCCCCTGCCCACGAGCCTCGTCAGGCGCTGGGTTCCTCCAAAGCCCGGGAAGATGCCTAGGCCGACCTCGGGCAGACCAATCTTTGCGCCTTCAGAGGCTATTCTGATGTCGCAGGCGAGAGCCAGCTCACAGCCGCCACCGAGGGCGAATCCGTTGATGGCCGCAATGACGGGCTTCTCCATCCTCTCTAGGATTCGAGTCACCTCGTGGCCTAAAGAGGCGAACCTCCTCGTCTGCAAGGGCGTCAAGGGCAGCATCTCCCTGATATCCGCTCCCGCCACGAAGGCCCGGTCTCCAGCCCCTGTGAGGATCAGTATCCGCAAGTCCTCCCTCTTCTCCACCTCCAGCAGAGCCTCCCTGAGCTCACTTAGGACCTCGATGTTGAGGGCGTTGAGGGCCTCCTGACGATCTATGTACAGGATGACGAGGCCGTCTTCTTCCTCTAGCCTGATATGCTGGGGAGCCATCCTAATCGCCCCTGTAGTCGTACACCCCTCTGCCAACCTTCCTGCCAAGGCGTTTCGCGCGGACGTACTGGCGAAGGAGAGGTGACGGACGAAACCTCGGGTCCCCTGTTTCCTCGTAGAGCACCTCCATCACAGCCAGACCCACATCCAGGCCGGTGAAGTCGGCCAACTCAAAGGGGCCCATGGGCATGTTAGTACCCAGCTTCATAGCCTTGTCTATGTCCTCCGCTGTAGCGACGCCCTCCATCAAGAGGTTGAAGGCCTCATTCATCATGGGGACCAAGAGGCGGTTGACTACAAACCCGGCGGACTCCTTGACCACTACCGGCTCCTTTCCTAGCCTGAAGCTCAGGTCTCGGGCCAGGGCCATGGTCTCATCTGATGTCTCTGACCCCTTTATCAGCTCGATGAGCTTCATTACGGGAGCGGGGTTGAAGAAATGCATCCCGAGAAAGCGGTCAGGCCTGGATGTCGCGGAGGCCATCTCCGTTACACTGAGCGAGGAGGTGTTGGAAGCGAAGACCACCTCCGGCGGGCAGAGTTGGTCGATTTCCTGGTAGACCTCCTTCTTCACCCCCATCTCCTCGAAGACTGCTTCGATGACGAAGTCGGCGCCCCTCACCGCTTCCTCCAGGCTCGTCGTCCCTCGGATGTGGCTGATGATCTCATCCACATCTTCCTGGGCCATCTTGCCCCTCCTTACCCTCCTCTCCAAGGGAACTCGGATCCTCTCAAAGCCGCTCTCCACGAACTCCTCTGTCAGGTCCCTCATGGTGACCTGGTAGCCGGCCTGGCTGCAGGTCTGGGCTATGCCAGCGCCCATGGTTCCGGCTCCAAGCACACAGATTCTCTCTATCTCCTCCAGCTTCATGCTCCCTCCTCCTCGCCCATCATCCCTGCTGTATAACTATTTTCCCCGAGAGCCGGACCGTCATGCCCCCCTCGCTGGAGCCTCCTCCATCTCCACCGACATCTCGACGGACGACTTCAGGCCACGAATATAC
>JAJISG010000068.1 GCA_022848835.1 Thermoplasmatota archaeon
GCGAGGGCCCTATGGATGATAGTGGCGCCTATCTGAGACTTGATGTCATCGCCCACTACGGGCAGACAGGCATCCTCGAACCTCCGGGACCAAAGCGGATCGGAGGCTATGAAGACGGGGATGCAATTGACGAAGGCGCAACCGGCTTCAAGGGCACTCCTCGCATAATACGCAGTTGCATTCTCACTGCCCACCGGAAGGTAGTTCACTAGGATCTCCGCACCACTTCCCCGAAGGGTCTCGACCACGTTCACAGGCTCTGCATCCCCCACCACGAAAGTGCTGTCTCGAGGGTAGTCTGCCATATGCTCGCTTACACCGTCGAGCACCGGCCCCATTTCCACGACTACACCATACTCAGGCAGAACTCGATAGAAGACCTTAGTACAGTTTGGTGGGGCAAATACTGCCTCGGAGAGATCTCTCCCAACCTTCCTGGCATCCACATCGAAGGCTGCAACCACCTCCAGATCTTCCACACGGTAGCCGCCAATTTCCTCATGCATCAGGCCGATGGGGGCCTCATCGATACTCTCATAGAACTCTATGCCCTGAATGAGGGCGCTCGCACAATTGCCCACGCCAGCGATGGCTACGCGTATCTTGTCCATGCTCACTCTCACCCCTTCACAAATCGCAGCCAAACTCAGAATGTAGGGCAATAAGGCTGCACTTCTTCTACGATGCTCCTTACTGGAAGGTCGTATATATGCCTTTTGGGGATTTATTTGGCGAGATGGTATACCAAGTAACACATCAGCAACGGCATGTACTCTCTAGATCATCGACGTCCGTCGGGTGCAGGCAAACGCCACAAACTTATACCCCTTTCACGGTTGAAAGAGCCGTGAAGGTTGGTGTGACTGCCGTCCAAGGAGATGTCAGCGAACACCTCGAAATTGTGGAGAGAGCGATGGCTGAGCTTTCGCTTCCGGGCCGTGCGGTGCCTGTGAGAAAGCCTGCAGTCCTGGAGGAGGTAGCTGCTCTCATCATACCGGGCGGGGAGAGCACGACCATCTCCAAGCTCCTGGTCAAGTTTGGACTCTTCGAGGGAGTCATCGAGCGAGTGGAGGAAGGCATGCCCCTCATGGGGACATGTGCCGGGTGCGTCCTCCTCGCAAAGGAGGGAGATGAGCAGGTGATGGCGACCGGAACAAGACTGCTGGGCTTGATGGATATGGCCGTTGACAGGAACGCCTTCGGCAGGCAGAGGGAGTCGTTCGAAGTCGACCTAGACATAGATGAAATAGGCTCTGCCCGAGGCGTCTTCATCCGAGCCCCGGCTATTCGAAGGGTGTGGGGAGAGTGTGAAGTCCTAGCCAGGCTGGAGGAGAGGATCGTCATGGCGCAGCAGCGACATATGCTGGCGCTTACCTTCCATCCAGAGCTCTCAGGGACAACTGGAGTCCACAGTCGACTCCTGGAGCTAATCTAGGGGACGAGTGCCAGGACCAGGACAGATGTGACGGCGGCCAGGGCGAAGGTAACGGCCGCGTTGAGCCTCATGGTGGATATGCTCGAGTGGATGGCGGTCGTGAGCCGGACCGCGCTCTGATTACCCCAGACGAGAACGTTCTCCAGAAAACCGGTTTCGGATGCTACGGAGGCCTGATCGAGGCCGCGGAGAGCGTCCTCCACCACCGACCTGGTGACATCCACGAGGGTATCGTGACCCATCCTCCAACCGATCGGGTTGAAACCTGGTAGGGTGTTATTTACGATGTGGTTGTCGGTGGTCATGACCTCGGCATCGTCCACGAGGTCCTCTATTCCCTGCAGCAGCTCCTCGCGCAGACCGGGCACCATGTTGTTGCCATCAAAGACAAGATAAGCCGTTCTCTGTCCCTCCACCTCGACCAGCACCACCTGAATCCCGTTGGGCCCTAGCCCCCTCTCGGGGTCGATCAGGTCCTTGTTCGACGCCACGCCCACTCTAAGGCTGTCGGCAGGGCTCTCCAGGGCAGTCTTCACGACCTCCCGAGTGGCTTCTATTATGGAGTAGCATTCCTGAGAGCCGAAATAAACCGCACCACTCCCTTCCTGCAAGCAGTTGTGGGAATCCACGAAGAGAGCGTCCTCCACCCCTGATGCCTTCGCGGCGGTCCTGACCGAAAAGCCGGTGGCGAAGTCGATGTCATCCGTCGGGTTTGGCGCTAGGGAGGCGATGATGAGCGCCTTCCCATCGAAGATCTGGCAGCAGACGCTCGCGCTGCCGCTGGATGCCCTGATGAACTTCGATGCCCTCCTCCCATGCTTGAGTCCGCTGACCGCATCCCTGACCCAAGCCGCGAGCCTCTCGCACTCCATAGAAGTAGCGGGGTTCTGGTCATGGGTCGACGGTCCATGAGGAACGAGGACATCGGCACCAAGATCCTCGAGACGCATCGCCAGCTTTGTGGGCAGATCACTGCCGCCCAAGCGCCCATAGGGACCGGGGTGCATGCTGGGGACGACCATCAAGGCGCCACCACCACCATCGAGCTTCATCGAGAGCACTCCCACGGGAATGGTCATGGGACTAGCGAAGGACTCGAAGAAGCCCTCCATCTCCTCCTTCCCCTCCCTTCCCTTTTCAGTCATATGGTCCAGAGAGTAGCGGAGCATGCTGAGGCCATCCACTCCGGAGGCTCTCTCCAGGGGCCTGACGGCTACCTGTGTGAAGATGAGGCCAGCACCGTAGAACGCGGAAAAGCTCAGTAGTGCGATAGTCCAGTCCGCTGCACTGAATGGAAAGAAAACCAGCAGGGCTAGTATACCTAGAAGGGGTTGATTGGTGACCGCCGGAAGGGATCGGAGAGGACTGCTATGGGAGGTAGCCAGGATGGCTACCTGCCTCAGCCAAAGGGTGGAAGCCCACCCTACGATAAGATACCTGACGACGTCGGATGCATCGAAGAAGAGGGAAACGAGGGCAGCGAAGAATACCATGACCATGCCCAGAATCCCAAGAAGGGCCGCTCGCCGAAGGTACATCTTGCCCCCGAAAAACTCGGCTACTGGCTTCGTGACCAGGGCTGAGACCACTACAGGCAGCGCGAAGGCGCCTAACCCCAGGATGACCACCATGACGTCCGGCACACCGCGGTTAACCAGGAAGCCTATGAGGAGGGATCCCACCACGATGTAGGAGAGGATCTTGGCCGGGCTGGGGGCTCTGAAGAGCCGTCTCATCATAGCGGAGGTTGCCTGTTGTTGGGTCTCCTGGGCGGTCCTAGGAACCATACCTGAGTCCTACCAACCCTTAACTCCATGGATGACGGCCTTAAGGGCTTTGCTTCCATTCTCTCGTTCGACTACAGTCCCCGTAACAACGATGTCCGCTCCCGCCTCTGCCACTTCCCTGGCCGCCTCGGGGCTCCTTATGCCACCGCCGACCAATAGGGGGAGTCTGCTCTCCTCCTTCACCGCCCGGATCATGTCTGATGGCACGGGGCTCGGCGCCCCAGACCCCGCTTCTAGGTAGAAGAGCTTCATCCCGAAATACTCCGCAGTCAGGGCGTAACTCACCGCTCCCTCAGAGCTGTCTCGACGTAACAGGTCCGCCTCCCCCACCTCCCCCGCCTTCATACCCGGGTCGACGATGACGTAGCCCATAGGTATGGTCTCGAGGCCCATGTCCTTGATCGCCTGGGAAGCCCTGCGCTGCTCCCGAACTACGTGCGTGACACTCCTGGAGTTCAGGAGGCTCATGAAGTAGATGGCATCAGCGTAGGGACTCAAGGAGCTGGAGTCGGCAGGAAATAGGATGACAGGGACGGAGGTCCTGGCCTTTATCTCCCTCACGTTTGCATCGAGAATCTTCTGGTCGACGCCGGTGGAGCCGCCGACCATGATGGCGTCGGTCCCCAGATTGGATGCCATCTCAGCCAGTTTCCCGATGTCATGGGAGGTGCCCTTCTCGGGATCGAGAAGGGTCATATGGAGTCTCCCCTTCTTTAGCCTCTTCATTATGTACGTCAGGACTTTCACGGGAAGCCCCCTACCAGAAAGGCCAGCAAGGCAATCAACATTCCGTACTTTACCGCCCTCCTCGCTGTGGCAGGCCTTCGTGCTGAATTCAGAGCGGCGTAGATAAACATTGCGTCGGCTCCGAGAACTGTGAAAAGGTAGTAGATGCTCAGCACACCAAGGGTGGCGGGCACTGCACTCAGACCCACCGCCAGAAGCAGGGAGAGAGAGGCTACCCTCCCAGCGCCCGTCTCGCCCAACCTCATGGGAAGGGTTCTTCGGCCCACATCTCCGGTGACGTCCTCTATGTCCTTGATGACCTCTCTTCCAAGGGTCGCTAGGAAAGCCAGCAGGGCCAAGAAGAGGACTCTCTGCAAAGCCTCAATGGAGCCCTCATAGACCGCGAGGCCCCCGAATATGAAGAGGGATGAGACCAACCAGCTTATCAGTATGTTGCCTCTGAACCCCTCCCGCTTGAAAACGACCTCATATGAGGCCATGAGGGCCAGGTTGATTAGGACCAGGACGAGGAGTTCCCATCTGATCCAGAGACTCCAGGGAATGGTGGGGGCGAAGAGGATGGCGGCCATCGCCAGGGCTCCCCTGGGGCTAACGCTCCCTGAGGGGATTGGCCTGTCGGGGTGGTTGATGCCGTCCACATCCCTGTCGTAGTAGTCGTTCAGGGAGTTCCCGCCTGCGGTGAAGAGGAGGGCTATGGCGGCTGCCTGGAGCGCCAGGAGGAGATCGAGGGGCACGGTGCTACCCACCGCGACGTAACTACCTAGGAGACAGCCGACGGCGGACATCACACAGTTGACTGGCCTGATAAGCCGGAGGTACCCTAGCACCTTCGTGGATTGTCTCTTGGCTGTTATAATGCTTCGTTAGCAGTCAATCCGCCCACGGCGCCTCAAGCTTAAATAAGCAGACTTCTTTTGTTGAATACGTCTGGTGTCCTAATGGCTAAGGATAAGACCTCGCCGGAATTCAAGTACATTGTCCGCCTCGCCAACACTGACCTGGATGGCAACCAGACCATGGTCTACGCTCTCGCCGGTGTCAAGGGCGTGGGGATGAGAGTAGCCCAGATGATGACCGATCTCCTGGGTGTGCCGAGGACCAGGAAAATAGGGGACCTCTCCGATGAGGAGGTGGAAGAGCTTGCCTCGATTCTAGATGATCTATCGTCCCACATCCCCGTCTGGGCCTTGAATCGGAGGAGGGACTTCTGGACCGGAGAGGACCTTCAACTTATCGGCGCAGATATCGATATGAGGCGGAGAGAGGACATTAACCGCTTGAAGATGATTCGCTCATACCGGGGGATCCGCCATGAAACGGGTCAGAAGGTGAGGGGTCAGAGGACCCGCTCCAACGGGAGAACTGGGCTCACAGTCGGCGTGACTCGCCGGACCGCCCGCGCTGCACTGCGGCAGAGTCAGGGGCGCTGATACAATGGGAGACCCGAAATTTCCCAGACCCAAATGGTCCCGACCTTCCCATCCCTGGCAGGCGGATCGTATCAAGGCTGAGAACGAGCTAATCCGAAAGTTTGGCCTCAAGAACAAGAAGGAGGTGTGGAGAGCTCAAAGCCTCCTGCGGAGGTGGCGTCAGAGGGCGCGAATACTTCAGGCCAGGACGAGGTATGAGGATGTTCAGGCGGCGAAAGAGGTGGAGCAGCTGCTGCGACGTCTCGCCCGTCTCGGGCTTCTCCCTATCGAGGGCGCCAGCCTGGATGACGTCGTGGCCCTCAAGATGGAGGACCTGTTGGAGAGGAGGTTCCAGACCATCGTCTACCTGCGGGGCCTGGCGAATACGATGAGACAGGCCAGGCAGCTGGTCGTCCATGGCCATGTTGCCATCGGGGATAGGAAGTTGACTATTCCCGGATACATCGTCAGAAGGGCTGAGGAGGAGGGGATAAAGTATCATCAACATTCAGGGCTCTCCAACGAGGCGCATCCCACTAGGCCCAGTCTCGAGACCTTGGAGGCTCGTCGGCTGACCACGGAGGGGGGTGAGTAACTGGTCAAATGGGGTGTGGCTCACATCTTCGCGTCCTACAACAACATCATCATCACCTTGACCGATATAACCGGTGCGGAGACTATCGCCAAGTGCTCCGGCGGTATGGTGGTGAAGGCCGATAAGGACGAAGCCTCACCTTACGCTGCCATGAGGGCTGCGGAGAGGGTGGCTGATGCTGCTAAGGAGAGGGGAATCGAGAGTATTCATGTGAGGATAAGAGCTACAGGCGGAAACAAATCCACCTCTCCCGGACCCGGTGCGCAGGCCGCCATCCGGGCCCTGGCCAGGGCAGGCCTGAGGATCGGGAGAATCGAGGACGTGACCCCCATACCCCACGATGGCACGAAACCTCAAGGTGGTAGGAGAGGAAGGAGGGTCTGATGAAGATCGAGTTTCGAGGCCTAGAGGAGAATCGGGCTCAGATACTCATCGAGGATGCGGACCCCGCCTTCGTGAACGCCCTCCGGCGTACGCTCCTCGCCGATGTCCCGAAAATGGCCATAGAGGATGTGGAGTTTCACCTGGGACCTATCAGGGGGGAGGATGGCGAGGAGTACGAGAGCGTCACCCCGCTCTTCGACGAGATTATCGCCCACAGGTTGGGCCTCGTGCCTATCCCGACGGACTTGGAACTCTTTGTCCCTAGGGACAGGTGTGAGTCGTGCGAAGGGGAGGGCTGTACGAACTGCACTATAATGTACTCCCTCAACCAGAAGGGGCCTGGCACAGTCTTCTCGAAAGACCTGAAGCCGATTGGCGACCTCCACTTTGCGCCCGTCGAACCCGACATCCCCATCGTGAAGCTGGGGGAAGGTCAGGCCGTGCTGATTTACAGCACGGCCATCCTGGGAACCGGGCACCAGCACGCCAAGTGGCAGGCGGTCCAGGCGGTCGCTTACAAGTACTACCCGATCCTGGAGTTCGACCCTAAGGACAAGGCTCTGGACGAGAGCGTGGCGAATGTATGCCCAGTCAACATTCTGGAAGCGGGGGATGGAGGATTTCGGGTCACGGACATTGAGAAGTGTACCCTGTGCAAGCTCTGCGAGGAGAAATCCGAGGGTAGGATAAAGGTGAAGGGAGACCCCACGAGATTCCTCTTCCACTTCGAGACGGATGGTTCTCTGACCGCCCACGATGTGCTCTTGAAGGGGTTGGAGATCCTTCAGGAGAAGTTCGCCGGCGTGGCGGAGAACGTTGGGGCGCTGACGTAACTCGCTGGAGGCTGTGAGTCGACAGGGGGACGGATGTGAGGTTTCTGACTCTGAAGGAAACCAACGCTGTTCTTCCAGAGATAGAGGCGATATTGAAGCAGATGGACCTGCACGTAGCCCGGGAGGGCGAGCTCTCGGATCTGGTAGAGGATATGGAGGCTTACTGGGGTGAAGATATAGAGGAGCCAACGAATCCGGAGCATGAGAAGTACAAAAGGCTTCACTCCGACCTGGCGTTGGTGACCTCTACCGTCCAGGAATGCGCCGTCTTCATCCATGACCTGGGAGGGCATCTGAAGAGTTATGAGCAGGGCCTCGTGGACTTCTACTGCACAAGAGGAGGCAGGCCGGTGTTCCTCTGTTGGCAGCGTGGGGAGGAACGCGTGGAGTACTATCACGAGTTGGATGCTGGCTTCCAGGGACGGAAGCCCATAACCGCATAGGAGATGCTGGACCTTGGTGCGCCATCACAGGGATCTGTAAAGGTAGGCTCATGGGGCTTAACGAGATCATGTGGCAGCGGGCCCAGAGGCTATTGGCACCTTTTCAGGCGGTCGTCTTTGACCTAGACGGCACTCTGGTTGCGCTAGAGGTAGACTGGGGCGAGGTCCTCGATGAGATGATGAATTTTGCGGTCGCGGAACTGAGGAGGGACTTCACCACCAGGGATGTCTGGCAGATGCTACGGGACACGGAGGGAAGCGATCGAGAGGGCTTGGAGCGGATACTGCGCAGGAGGGAGATCGCGGGCGCCCTTCGAGCCCGAACGCTACCACTGGCGGATCTGCTTCCTCTTCTGGGAGGGCGGCAAGTGGGCGTTGTGAGTCTGAATTCGAGGGCAAGCTGTGAGACGGCTCTAGAGAGTGCAGATCTGACACGCTACGTGGACGCCATTGTGGCCCGGGAGGACTCTAAGAGGTTGAAGCCCAATCCTGAGCCGCTCCTCCAATGCATCAAGGTCCTGGGATCCGTTCCGCAGGCCTCCGTCTTCATTGGAGACAGGGAGAGGGACAGGATCACTGCGAGACGAGCGGGGACACATTTCGTAGGCTCGCAGGAACTTACCCCATGATTTTCCCAGGAAGGGCGACCCCGACGTGTTGTGATCACCACCTCACTGAAAGCGGAAGCTTCTTAGTGAATCCAACGGTAGGAAGAGCTAGCGAAGACCATGAGCACCAGGAGGAGGCCTGCATCAGGGTCTCCCACCCTTCTCTATGACGGCGACTGTGGAGTGTGCACAGTATTCGCGCGGCTGATAGCCATGGCGGACTTTCGCCATCAGCTAGGCATCTTGCCATTCCAAGACCGGGGAGCACGCCATCTCTTAGAGGGGTGGACCCAGGCCCAGATAGAGAGATCGGCCCATTTCGTGACACCCGATGGCAGAGTCCATAGCGGCCAGAAGGCCCTTCATCGCACTCTTAGCCTGCTCCCAGTCATTGGACTCGCCCATCTAAGGCTAGGAAGCAGTTCCCTCGTCACAAGACTGGAAGGGGCTCTCTACAATGTCGGAAAGGCATTGAGAAATCAGATGAAGTGCGCCCCTCCGGCCTGAGGGGTTCTCTCCGTGATCGCCTCCATGATCACCCTCTCCCGGAGTCTGTCTCTTTTGCGCTTGAACATTCCAGGCTCATGAGGAGTGCTGAGGTCGAAAGTTGACATCACAGTACCGATGCCCACCCTACGCCTTTCTGAGGCTCCTCAGCACTTCGAGATTTCTCCTGAAGTGCTCGTCATCTCCAGGGGTTTCCAGGACCATCGGCACGTTTCTAAATCGACGGTCGTTCACAAGCATGCGAAAGGCCTCCAGTCCGATATGGCCTTCACCGATCTGCTCGTGCCTGTCCACTCGACTTCCGAGCTCCCTCTTGGAGTCATTCAGGTGAAAGGCCTTCACTGATCCCAGACCGAGAATCTCTGAAGCTTGCTGCATCACCGTCTCGTACCCTTCTCCCCCGCAGATGTCGTAGCCGGACGCGAAGAGGTGGCACGTGTCGAAGCAGTAACCGACGCGAGACTGTTCCTC
>JAJISG010000069.1 GCA_022848835.1 Thermoplasmatota archaeon
CCTCTTCGCCGCTCTGGAATCGGGGAGATTTGCAAAGGAGGCCATCCCCCTGGTCCTGAAGGAGGCGATTCGCCGGGGTGCAGCGGTGGGGGAGGTCCTGGAAGGTCTTGATCTTGGACGGCTTACAAAGGAGGAGTTGGAAGAGGCGCTGGACGCCATCCTGGAGGAGAACATGGAGCTCCTCGTGGAGAGGCGGGAGGGGGCCACCAAGGCCCTCATGGGAATCGCCATGGCAAAGCTCAGGGGCAGGGCAGATGGGAAGCTGATCAACGAGACCCTCCGCCGCAGAGTTGAGAAGAGGCTCCGGAAGCTCTAGAAGACCCCTCGATACAGCCCGCCATCCAGCTGGATGACGTTTCCTGTGAGATATGAGGCCCTCTCGGAGGCCACAAAGGCGACAAGTACGCCGATCTCCTCTGGCAGGCCGAGACGACCCATGGGGATCGAGCTGACCAGTCTGGCTTGAACGTCCTCCGCCGTAGTGCCATCCCTGTCGGCCCTAGCCTCAAAAAGGTCCTTTAGGCGGTCGGTGGCGATGAAGCCAGGTCCGACGACGTTGACGGTGATGTTGTCAGGAGCCAGGTCCTTCGCCAGGCTCTTCGCCATCCCCACCACCGCCAAGCGCACGGCGTTGGAGAGGACGAGGTCATCTATGGGCTGCTTTACGCTCAGAGATGTCATGACGATGATCCTCCCCCACCCTCTCTCCTTCATGTACGGGAGGCACTCGCGAATCAGACGGACGGCGCTCATGAAGGTGAGGTCGTAGGTGGAGTACCAATCCTCGTCCCCAACGTCAGCAAACTGACCGGGAGGGGGCCCACCAGCGTTGGTCACCAGCACCTGGACCCCGCCGAAGGCCTCCACAACCTTTTGCACGAAGGCCTTGATATCCTCATATCTGGTCACATCTGCCTGGACGGGCAGGACCTCGCCACCGCTCTCCCTCGCTATCTCCGCAGCTGTGGTCCTGACGCTCCCTTCATCCCTGGAGCAGATGGCCATCCGGGCACCCTCCCTGGAGAGCTCCATGGCGATAGCCCGTCCTAGACCCTGGCTGGCAGCTGCAACCAGCGCTACCTTCCCTTGCAGTCCCAGATCCATGTTCCTCCCGAGGGCAAAGGATGTAGCCGTATAGAAGCTTGCCATCAACCCGGGACGTACCACTTTCACGCACCTCCCCCTCTAGCTTATATACAGACTCCCGATTGGATGGCCTAGAGGCGTATAAAAACCGGCCTCTAGGAGTGTGATAGACTGAGGGAGCAGATTGCGCCCCACGTTAGTGACATAACCAGGGCGCTGGAAGGAAAGGTGAGCCAGGAAGTTGTTGAGAGAGAGTTGGAGAACTACTTGACCGTCTACAGGGTGTCCCTGGAGACAGCCAAGCGGAGCATTGTGAAGAAGTACGGTGGGAGCCCAGCACGCCTCGCTCTTGGGATCGATAAGTCGATCAAGGACCTACTTCCCAATGAGCCAAGCGTCAATCTCCTGTGTAAGGTAGTGAGCCTCAACTCCAGGGAGCTGGAGAGGGAGGGGAGCAGCAAGGAGATCTATTATGGCATTCTCGGAGATGAGACGGGCACGGTGCCCTTCACAGCTTGGGAAGTCAGTGGTCTCAACATCGAGAAGGGAGACGTTGTCCGAGTGCAAAACGCCTACACAAAGGAGTATCGAGGGCAGGTACAGGTCAACTTCGGCAGTAGGGCCACCATCATGAAGGAGGAGGGAAGCCTCCTTCAGGTCTCCAGTGTGGAGAGTGGTCCTCCTACCTCGCGCAAGCTGAGTGAGGTGCAGGAGGGGATGGGGAACCTCTCCATCACTGCCCGCGTCCTCAGCGTGGAGAAACGGGAGGTGGAGGTCAAGGGGGAGACCAAGACAGTCTTCTCTGGCCTGCTAGCCGATGATAGCGGAAAGGTCCAGTTCTCGGCCTGGCACGACTTCGGCATCACTGAGGGAGAGGTCCTCCGAGTCGAGGGCGGTTACGTCTCGTCTTGGCGGGGGCTTCCGCAGTTCAGCTTCGACGACCGGGCCCATGTGGAGAGGATGAAGGAGACCGACTTGCCTCCATTGGAGGAGTTAGACCGAGCCAGAAGGGTCTGGATT
>JAJISG010000007.1 GCA_022848835.1 Thermoplasmatota archaeon
GACAAGTTGCTGGACCTCGTCCCGAAGCTCCCCCTGGATGCCGCCTTCAAGGTAGCCGATGAGATCCTCACCCAGAGCATAAAGGGAATGACGGAGATCATCACGAGACCCGGTCTCGTGAACATCGATTTCAGCGACCTCATGACCATCATCGAGGATGGCGGAGTGGCCATGATAGGGATGGGTGAGGGATCTGGAGAGCGGGATCGAATCGAGTTAGCGGTGGCGGAGGCCCTGGAGTCACCCCTCCTGGGGGAGGTGGACCTCAGCCAGGTGGGGGGTGCCCTCGTAAGGGTTGTGGGGGGTCCCGACCTGACGGTTTCCGAGGCGGAGCTGGCTGCGGAGCTCGTCGGTGAAAACATCAACCCCACGGCCCGACTGATCTGGGGCTGCTCAGTAGACCCGAGCCTGAGAGAGGAAGTGCGGGTGCTAGTGGTCCTGACGGGCGTCCAGGGCGAGCATCTTCTGGGGAAGGAGACGATGTACACTATCGAGGGGGAGCTAGACCTTATCAGTTGACCCTCCAATAGGACCTGGGGATTTCGACGGTCGTAAAGGACAAGATAGGCCGGCATCGCTACGTGGTCTTTCAGATTGAGAGCGGGGAGGACCTAGAGATGAGCGAGGTGATTGGAGCTCTTCGGGAGGCCTTCCATCATCTCGGCGAGGTATCAAGACCGTGGCTGATGTCCTTTGAGGGCGGCCTGGGCGTCGTCAGGTGCTCACACCTGGACAAAGAGAGGGTAATCCAGCTGCTCAACGCTATTCGGACGGTGGGCTCCCGGGAGGTCAGAGTGAGCTCCATAGGAACCACAGGGACAATCCGAAAGGCCCTGAAGAAGTACGTGGGGCCTCATATGTCGAGGCTCAAGAGTGCCTGAGGTGTTGTTATCAAGCCATCAGGGGATGACAGAAGGTTTATTATTTCCAGACCGTTAGTCGAGCTAAGGTGAAAGCATGCAACCAGGACAAATGGCTTACGATCGTGCGATAACTGTCTTCTCCCCTGATGGACGTCTCTTCCAGGTGGAATATGCCCGAGTGGCTGTTACCAGAGGGGCAACTACCGCAGGACTCAAGTTCAAGGATGGCGTCGTCCTCCTGGCGGGTAAGGGCGTGAGCAGCAGGCTGATGGAGCCTTCCTCCATAGAGAAGATCTTCCAGATCGACAAACACGTTGGTTGCGCGACCTCAGGCCTGGTCGCGGACGCCCGCGTCCTGGTGGATTACTCCCGGGTGGTCGCCCAGATCAACAAGGTCACCTACAGTGAGCCCATCGCTATCGAGATGCTGGTGAAGAGGGTGTGTGACTACAAGCAGAACTACACCCAGTACGGTGGCGTGAGGCCCTTCGGGACCGCCCTCCTGATAGGCGGGGTCGACGACCAGGGACCACACCTGTACGAGACGGATCCCAGTGGGGCTCTGGTCTCCTACAAGGCGGGCAGCATTGGATCTGGAAGCAACGCGGTGCGGGAGGTGTTTGAGGAGAAGTATAAGGAGGGCATGGATGAGGATGCGGCTATTCTCCTGGGCCTTGAAGCCCTCCAGAGCGCCGCGGACGAGAAGCTGAAGTCCGACGCTGTCGAGATAGGTCTGGTGGAGGCTGACGAGATGTTCCGATTGCTCACGGAGGAGGAGGTCGACGCCTCCCTACACCGACTCGGCGAGACCTAGGGTCCCCCATGCCGAAGGAGCTGAGAACCAGCCGTAGTGATGAGATTTTCAAGGAGATGGTGACAGCCCGCCTGGTGCGAGGTGGTGAGACCTTCGAGATACTAGTCAAGCCACAGGCCATGGAGAAGATCAGGGCGGGTGAGCCGGTGGACCTGGGGGAGGTCGTAGCCATTGACGCCATCTTCCGAGACGTCAAGAAGGGTCTCAGGGCCTCCGAGGAGAAGATGAAGGAGCTCTTCGGCACCAGCGACGCCCTGAAGGTGGCGGAGATCGTCATCAATAGCGGGGAGATTCAGCTGAGCACAGAGCAGAGGAGGACACTGCTAGAGCTGAAGAGGAAGCGGATCGTGGCCCACATCAGCGCCAACGCCGTCAACCCTCAGACGGGAACCCCCCACCCCCCTCAGAGAATCGAGCTGGCCATGGAGGAGGCCAAGGTACGCATAGACGCGTTCAGGTCGGTGGAACAACAGATGGCCCAGGTCATAGATGCGCTGCGCCCCCTTATACCGATTCGAATGGAGAAGACGAAAATAGCCATCAAGTTGCTGCCCTCGGATGCAGGGAGGTCCTACGGGGAGATACGATCTTATGGAACTATCCTCAAGGATGAGTGGCAGACCGATGGGTCGTGGATTGGCGTCGTGGAGATCCCAGCTGGGCTTCAGGGGGAGTTCCTTGACCGTTTGAACGAGAGGACCCACGGCAATGTGGAGACGAAAATTCTTAAGTAAGCTGCCCAACTATCATCAGCGAGAAAGTGAGCCTTATGGATACACCAGTCAAGCGGGAAGTGGTCGTGCCCGGAGACATTCTGGATGGAGATGGTCTGAAACCCGGAGCCGGCACATTCAGCGATGAGGGGCATATATACGCGTCCCTTCTCGGTATCAGGAACGAGCAGTCTGGCTATGTGAACGTGATCCCACTAGGGGGCAGATATATCCCCCGTCCTGGGGATGCTGTGATTGGGAAGGTAGTCGATGTCGGTTCATCCTATTGGCTGGTGGACCTGAATTCACCCTACCCGGCTCCACTCCGCGTGAATGAGGTGCCTTGGCGAGTGGACTTCGGGGACACGGCCCGCTACATGGACATAGAGGACACCATCCTGGCCAAGGTGCTTGACGTGGACGAAACCAGGAGGGTCAGCCTCAGCATGAAGGACCAAACCTCCAGGAAGCTCACAGATGGCCAGATCGTGGAGATTTCCCATGCCAAGGTCCCCAGGGTGATTGGCAAGAAGGGCAGCATGATAGACTTGATTGAGACCTATACGAAATGTAGGATGTTTGTGGCCCAGAACGGCAGGATATGGATTGATGGCGAGATGGAGGATATGATTAATGCGGTGGCCGCCGTCAGGATGATAGAGGAGCAGGCCCAGGTGATGGGTCTGACGGAGGCCGTGAGGTCCTATCTGGAAGGGATATACGGTAAGAAAGAGTAATTTTGGGTGGAATGTCATGGTAAAGAAGCTGAAGCTGATAGACTCAAAAGGTCTGAGAATGGACGGAAGGAAGCCCGATGAGCTCCGCCCCATCAAGATTGAGGCGGGGGTTCTCAAGCGGGCTGATGGGAGCGCCTACCTCGAGTGGGGGAAGAACAAGGTTATGGCAGGGGTCTACGGGCCGAGGGAGTGCCATCCGAGGCACATGCAGAATCCCGCCAAGGCCATAGTCAGATGTCGATACAACATGGTCTCCTTCTCTGTCGACGATAGGAAGAGACCTGGTCCGGACAGACGCTCCACGGAAATCTCCAAGGTGGCGGGGGAAGCTTTCTCCTCTGTCGTATTCGGAGAGCAATTCCCCAGGACGAGCATAGACGTGTTCATAGAGATACTTCAGGCCGACGCAGGCACCAGGTGTGCCGGCATCACGGCGGCCTCCGTGGCCCTGGCCGATGCGGGGATTCCCATGCGGGATCTGGTGGCTGCATGCGCATTTGGGAAGGTGCAGGGCAAGATGGTTCTAGACCTGGATAAGGAAGAGGACAACTACGGCGAGGCGGATGTGCCCCTGGCCATAATACCCCGCACGGAGGAGATAGTCCTCTTGCAGATGGACGGCAGCCTCACCACCAAGGAGCTGCAACAGGGCTTGAAGACGGGCATTGATGCCTGTAAGCAGATATACCAGATTCAGAAGGAAGCCCTGAAGCGGAGGTATGCGGTCATTCTTGAGGAAGAGGAGACCACAGAGGGGGATGCTTGAGATGACCGAGGCGGTTCACGAACTTACTAGGAGTCATATTCTGAGGCTTGCAGCGGCTGGCAAGCGCGGCGATGGACGGGGCCTGGAGGATCAGCGACCTGTGAGCATCCAGAAGGGCTTCGTGGAGACGGCGGAGGGCAGCGCCCGGGCAAAGCTGGGGAACACCGATATCCTCGTGGGGGTCAAGATGGAGATCGGCCAACCTTATCCAGACTCCCCCGACCGTGGGGTTTTGATCACCAATGTAGAGCTAACTCCGGTGGCGAGCCCAGATTTCGAATCGGGACCCCCAAGGCCGGCAGCTATCGAGCTTGCCCGGGTGGTCGATCGGGGCATCAGGGAGACGGAGACCGTGGATATGGAGAAACTCTGTATAGAGTCTGGGGAGAAGGTATGGCTCCTCTTCATCGACATCCACGTCCTAGACTACCACGGCAACCTCTTCGATGCGAGCAACTACGCGGCCCTAGCGGCTCTCACCAACACGCTAGTCCCGATATCCTCCAAACTGGGTGATGGCAAGGATATCCCCCTAGGAGTCCTCCACTATCCCGTATCCGTCACGGTGTCCAAGATCGGGGACATCCTCTTCGTCGACCCCTCCTTGGAGGAGGACCGGATTGCTGATGCCCGTCTTACGGTCACCACAGACGAAGATGGCCACGTCCGGGCCATGCAGAAAGGCTTAGAAGGAAGCTTCACTCTGGATGAGGTCATCCGAATCATCTCCCTCTCTCAGAAGACCGGGAAAAAGGTGAGGAAGACCATCCTGGAGGCCTAGGGATCATGTCTAGAAGGACGAAGAAGACGGGAGCGGCGGGATCTTTGGGTCCTCGATACGGGGTCAAGATAAGGAGGAGGATAAGGGAGATTGTGGAGGAGAAGTCACGCTGGCACGTGTGCCCCCGCTGCAATAACCCCTCCGTGAAGAGGGTCAGCTCCGGCGTGTGGCGTTGTCGGCGGTGCGACTATACCTTCGCAGGTGGAGCCTACCGACCGGTGGTTACGACCGCAGTCGCGCGACAGATCTCACGGAAGACCTCCGTGGAGGAAGTGGAGGTCCCTGAAGGTATGGAGGAGTGAGCATGTACAAATGCGCTGTCTGTAAGGAATCCCTTAGGGCCAACATAAACACCGTCGGCATTCAGTGCGAGCACTGCGGCTCGAAGGTCTTCTACAAGGAGAGGCCCAACGTAAAGAAGGTCATCAAGGTGCGTTAGTTGAGAAAGGCCTCGATTAGGGTCAGGACCACCTGGGGCGCCAGGCTGTGGGCGGTCCTCAAGCCTGAGGGAGACAGGCCCCTGCCCAGGACGACGGTCTCCTTTCAGGAGGCCGATGGAGAATTCCTCCTAGAGGTGGTCGCTAAAGACACGAGCGCCCTCCGGGCGGTCCTGAACTCGTACCTCAGGTGGACATCCACCGCAATGAAGATGATGGAGGAGGTAGGAAAATGAGGGAGATATCCCCTCAGTTGCAGAACCAGATAAACCAGTTCCGCCAGCTTCAGCAGCAGCTCCAGATGATCACCACCCAGCGGGTCCAACTGGAGACCCGACTGAAGGAGATAGAGGTCACCCTGGAGGAGCTGGAGAACGCCGACGAGAAGGCTCCCATCTACAAGAGCATCGGAAGCCTTCTCATTCGTACGAACGAGAGGGAGGAGGTTCGTAAAGAACTGGAGGATCAGAAGGAGACCCTAGCCATAAGGGTGAAGACCCTCGAGAAGCAGGAGAAGACCATGGCTGAGAGATACGAGAGGATGCAGCAGCAAATTTCCCAGGCCCTCGGGGGGACAGGGGTGACGGGAGCCAGCTAAGCTCCAAAACGATTAAATGAGTCGTCACCCATAGAGAATCATATGGCCCAGAGGCCTCCGTCCGCGGCCCAAGGATCCCAATCGATGCTCATGATGCTGATGCTCTTCATGGGCATGATAATCCTATTCATCCCCAACGTCCGGCAGGCGTTGGGCGCGGCGATGGGTTTCTTACTGGAGCCCGTTATAGGCTTCGATGGCAGGTACCCCGTCGTCACCGTGCTCCTGGCGGGGGCCATTCCCTTGACCATCTCCATCATCCTGCGTCACTTCATGGTGGACTGGCTCGCCCAGGGCAGAATGGCGGTTGTAAACAAGGCCCTCGGGAAGGAGATTAGGGAGGCCATGTCCAAGAGGAATATGTCCAAGGTCAAGAAGCTGCAGGAAACCCGGGTCGAAGTGATGAAGGAGTTCATGCCAATACAGATGGCCCAGATGAAGCCCACCATGGTGACTATGTTCCTCTTCATCGCGATTTTCTCCTGGTTGAGCCTCTTCATCTACGGCGCCTCCGTCCCCCCCAACTTCGCCGTCCCCTGGTCGGATGGTGCGTCCCTCAGGGCGGCCACAGTCTTTCCCCACTGGACCCTCCTGTACTTCCTCATCACCCTCCCCCTGAGCCTGACCTTACCCCGTGTCCTCAAGTACTTCTCCTACAGCCGGAAGCTGGAGGATCTGGGGCAGGGCTAGGGGGAGCCATCATGGCCACGGTAGTCGCCATTGGCGGACCGCCAGGTAGCGGGAAGACCACCGTGGCGGAGCTGTTGGCCAAGAGAAGGGGCTTCAGCCTGGTGTCTGCCGGCCGTCTCTTCAGACAGATGGCCCGGGAGAGGGGCCTCAGCCTGGAGGAGTTTGGGCGGCTGGCTGCCGATGACCACTCCATCGATGTCAAGCTGGACGAGATGGTGGCAGAGCGGGTCAAGGCGCACGCTTCCCGAGGCGAGGACCTTGTCGTGGAAGGTCGACTCCAGGCCTATCTCCTAGACCGAGAAGAGATCCGGACAATCAAGGTGTGGTTGGACGCTCCCTTGAGAGTCAGGGCGAAGAGGATCTCCGGAAGAGAGGCCAAGTCGGAGGAGGTGGCCCTGAGAGAGGTGCAGGAGAGGGAGGCTCTGGAATCCGAAAGGTATCGAGAGATATACGGCATAGACCTCAAGGACATGAGTGTCTACGATGTCGTGCTGGATACCTCTGATAAGACGCCCTCGGAGCTGGCGGATCTCCTGATTCAGGAGGCGGGCCTGTGACATCTCTGATCAAGGTGGAAGACCTCAGTCCGCCGAGGTATGGGAAGAGACCGGTTGAGCGGACCATGGAGGAGATGCTCGAAGCCGGCGTCGTCGTCATCGACAAGCCTCAGGGACCCACCTCCCACCAGGTTTCTGCCTGGACTAGGGATCTGCTAGGGGCAAAGAAGGCTGCTCACGGCGGTACCCTCGATCCTAGGGTGACGGGTGTCTTGGCCATCGCCCTGAACGACGCCGTGAGGGCCATAGACGCCCTCCACGCTGGTCACAAGGTGTACGTGGGCGTCATGAGGTTGCACCAGGAGGTTCCGGAGGAGAGAGTCACGAAGGTGATGAAGGAGTTCGTGGGAGACATATATCAGATGCCCCCGGTGAGAGCAGCGGTGAAGCGTCAGTTGAGGGTAAGACGAATCCACGAGCTCAATATCCTTGACCGGTTGGGTAGGGACTACCTCTTCAGGGTACGATGCGAGGCGGGCACTTACATCAGGACTCTGTGCGTGGATCTGGGGGAAGCCCTCGGCGTGGGGGCCCACCTACAGGATCTGAGGAGGACGAGGACGGCCAGCTTCGCGGAGGCGGATGCCGTCTCTCTTGATGACTTGAGGGATGCCCACCTGATCTGGAAGGACGAGGGGAACCAGGTCGAGATCCGCAAGCTCATCAGACCAGTAGAGGACATGCTGAGACATCTAAAGAGGGTGGTCGTGAAGGATACCGCCGTGGACGCCATCTGTCACGGGGCCAGTCTGGCAGCTCCTGGCATCATGGAGATCGACGACAGGATTGTCGAGGGCAGTCTGGTGTCGATCCTTACCAGACAGGGGGAGGCCATCGCCCTTGGCAACGCTAAGATGGGTTCCCACCAGATGCTTTCGGCGGGCAGCGGGCTAGCCCTGGAGCTGGAGAGAGTCCTCATGAAGCCAGGCACCTATCCGAAGCTCTGGAAGTAGTTAGCCGCGGTAGGTTTAATGAACTTGTCCGTTATTTTCGAATGAGCTGCTTGCTTGGTGCCGAGGTCGCCTAGTCCGGTAGGGCGCGAGCCTGGAGAGCTCGTGGCGGGCAACCGCCTCGGGAGTTCAAATCTCCCCCTCGGCGCTCATCCTGACCTGCCTCTTCGGGAACTGAGGGCACGCTTGAGCCTCACGATAGGTTCCACGGGGAAGGGGTCGATTCCTCGCACGACTGCCAGATACAGACTCACCAGGTCTCCCAGGAGGATGAGCTCGAGCACCTGACTCAGATACTCGGTAGGACTGGGGCGTACTACCTGGACGGTCAGCTTCTCCTCCATTAGCGCGATCGCCTCCATGATCTGCGTATCCAATGCCTGGTCTTCCGTGTTCACTAGAATTATGGGGGCGAAGCGGGGTGCCTCGGAATCCTCCATCCATCCCACGATCTCGTTGTGGTCCGCTTCTGGCAGAACGCTGCTCCAGGCGAGGACCTTCGCGTTCTCATTTAGCTGAGTCTGCCACCTCTTGGCAACGCCTGCCAAGCTTGGTGAGGCGTAGATGATCGGAGTCCTATCCCTGATCGCCCAAGCCATCGCCTTCGCCTCATTCTCCGTCGTGGGTACAGCCGGCGCCCATCCCTCCCTTCGGTGTCCCAGAAACTGGATGGCCCTTCCCATTTGCTTGGTAAGGGCAGGAAGGCGAAGGGCGAGGATTGCGATTAGGGGGGCCAGGAGATAGCCAAGGGCTCCCCTCGGCGGCCCCACACCCCTAGGCAATGCGACATGAGGAGTGCCGCGAGTGTTGGAAATCTGCTGAAGCTCACCTCCCGAGCTGATGGTGAGACAGGGGATGCCCCGTTTCAGCGCTTCCTGATAAGAGGATAAGGTCTCCCATGTATCTCCAGAATAGCTGATGAATATGAGGAGGTCATCGGCCTGAATGTAGGA
>JAJISG010000070.1 GCA_022848835.1 Thermoplasmatota archaeon
GCCCGGTCTCCTGCGTGGGGAGAGCGCGAGAGACCAGGGCCGCTTCTGGGTTCTCCGTGATGGTGAAACCTACGAAAGGCGGTTTCATGGACAGGAAGTGATCTTCGGCCTTCTGACTCGCCGTTATCGCGGAGACCTTCCAGGTCGGCCCTACTTCGGACCGCTCTCGATGAAGCCGGACCACACCGTCGGCCAACCGCTCCAGTCGTTCCACGACCTCGGGAGCGACCAGGTCGGCGTCGAGCACGAGAACGGCCCGCCCGTAGGCCCTTAATAGCTTCCCTCGGAGCGACTCCGCGAGTTGCAGGGCCTTGTCCTTCCCGAACCACGTCGCGTCCGTCAGAAACTCCAGGACGGCCAGCCCGCGACCGTCCTCAACCTTCAGGAACTTGTGCAGCGCCTTCTCGAAGGTCTCCAGCTTCCCCGGACAGAGAAGGATTCCCCGTTTCTCGACCACCTTCTGGACGCCGCCCTCCTTGTGGGAGTACCAGTCCAGGAGGCGAAACTGACCCGTTTTGAGAGCGGACCTGGCCTTCCCGCCGGTCAAGGCCAGCTTCGTCAAGACTTTCTTAGGGGATGTGTTGGATAGGACGGCGAGAAGGGGCTCGTCCTCCTCCAGGCCGTGGAGAATGAGAGGGACGAGGAATGCCTCCCGCTCGGGACCGGAGGGGGTCAGGAGAAGGTTCAGGGAACCCGAGGGAAAGGCCTCTCTCAAGAAGCTCTCCGACGATTCCTCCAGCCTCGCTTCCATCGTAGATCGCCGCCTCCTTGGACCCCCCGCTCCCTGGTGAGGGCTGGGGAACGCACCGCGTCGCGTCAGACGGATTGTGGCTTGCCTCCCGGGAAGTCTCCTTATACCTTCGGCCGGCATTATCGAGGACGATAACGAAGGACGCCACCGGGCTCGTAGAGAAAAGCCTTTAATACGAACTCCATGTAGCAGGGAGTCCCGCAAGGGCGCGCAGGAACCGATCCCGGGCCGGGCGAGGGAACCAGGCGTAGGTCTCGGTGGAGAATTGAGGCGTCATTTAGGACGGCAAGATGCCACTAGCTTCACTGCTGGAGCCCGAAGCAGCACCTGCGGCCCCCAGGGGGCTAGTGTTTACCGAGGGGCCAGGTGCTGAGGGAGATGGGGGGAGCCAGAATCCGGGGTTTTACCCGATTCGAACGCGCACGCATCATCGGGGCCAGAGCCCTCCAGATTGCCATGGGGGCCCCGGTAATCCTGGTGATCCCCGAAGATCTCGTGGACCCAGTGGACATCGCCGAACTCGAGTTTGAGCGGAGCCTCATCCCCATCACGGTTCGCCGCGAGATGTGAGCTTGGGGGAGGAGGGGAACTCGTCTCACCTATGACGTTGCTGAGAATGCGTGGACATGAGGCGACACGTTTTCTTACGCGGACAACAAGGCGCCGAGGAGATTGCACATGAGGATCACCCTGAGCAGCGTGTTCGTGGACGACCAGGACAAGGCCCTTCAGTTCTACACGAAGGTCCTGGGCTTTGTCAAGAAAGAGGAACTGCCAGCGGGGGAATTCAAGTGGCTGACGGTCGTCTCGCCGGAAGGGCCCGACGGTGTGGAGTTGCTTCTTGAGCCCAACGCCACCCAGCTTGCCAGGACGTATCAAGAGGGCTGTCTTGAGGCAGGCATCCCCGCGACGTCCTTCGCTGTTGAGGACATTCAAGGAGAATACGAACGTATGAAAGGGCTGGGTGTCGTGTTTCACCAAGAGCCAACACGCACCGGTTCGGTGACCGTCGCCGTGTTCGATGACACCTGCGGTAATCTTGTACAGCTCGTTCAAGCCTGATCACGGCCGTCTCAGGAGCTGCACCGAGGACCTCCGGGGCCTCCCATCCACCGTCTCGGCCGGTCATTGAGGGATACCAGGAACGGTTCCATCCGGTCGTGTTGAGATAAATCCTTATATAGAAGGTCTATTACATAAGACGAGGTAATTATTCAGACCCTGAGAGGGAGGAAGTACGATGATGGGGACAACTCCAATATTGGTTCTAAAGGAGGGCACTCGCCGCGACCGCGGTCGCAGTGCCCAGACCAGCAACATTGCGGCCGCCAAGGCCATCGCCGATGCCGTCCGCTCGACCCTCGGCCCCCGCGGGATGGACAAGATGCTGGTGGACGGTATGGGGGACGTGGTCATCACGAACGATGGTGTCACGATTCTCAAGGAAATCGACGTGGAGCACCCGGCGGCGAAGATGCTGGTCGAGGTCGCGAAGACCCAGGACCAGGAGGTCGGCGACGGGACCACCACGGCGGTGATTCTAGCAGGCGAGATTCTCAAGCGTGCCGAGGACATGGTGGAGCAAAAGATCCACCCCACGGTGATCGCACAGGGATACCGGATGGCCGCCGAGAAGGCCACGGAACTCCTGGAGGAGCTGGCGGAGAAGGTCGGCCCGAAGGATAAGGACACCCTGGGGAAGATCGCGGCCACCTCCATGATCAGCAAGGCCATCAGCGCGAACCGGGAGCAATTTGCTGACCTGGCCGTCAAGGCCGTGCTCAGGGTCGCCGAGGAGGTCGCCGGTGCGTGGCAGGTGGACGAGGACAACATCCAGATCGTGAAGAAGCAGGGGGGCGCCGTCACCGACAGCGAGATGGTCGACGGTATCATCGTGGACAAGGAGCGCGTCCACACGGCGATGCCGACCCGCTTGGAGAAGGCGAAGGTGGCCCTCGTCAACGCAGCCCTTGAGGTGAAGAAGACCGAATTCGACGCCCGAATTCAGATCAGTAACCCGGAGCAACTCCAGGCCTTCCTGGGGGAGGAGGAGAACATCATCCGGGGATTCGTCGACGCTCTCAAGGGAGTCGGGGCGACCGTCGTGTTCGGACAGAAGGGCATCGATGACATGGCCCAGCACTTCCTTGCAAAGGAGGGCATCTATACCATCCGACGAGTGAAGAAGTCGGACATGGAGAAGCTGACCAAGGCAACCGGCGGGCGTCTCGTCACCAAAATTCAGGCGATATCCTCAGCCGATCTAGGAACGGCTGAACTCGTCGAGGAGCGGAAGATAGGCAATGACGATATGACCTTCGTCACGGGCTGCAAGGAGGCCAAAGCGGTCTCCATCTTGCTCCGTGGCGGTACTGAACACGTGGTCGACGAACTGGAAAGGTCCCTGGATGACGCCCTCAATGTGGTCCGGGCTGCTGTTGAAGATGGTAAGATGCTCACAGGTGGCGGATCCGTCCATATCGAACTCTCCCTCGCCCTGAGGGACTACGCCCCCTCTGTGGGCGGTCGGGAGCAGATGGCCATCGAGGCCTTCGCAAGCGCCTTCGAAGTCGTTCCTAGGACCCTAGCGGAGAATGCCGGTCTGGACCCGATAGACACCCTCCTCGAACTCAGGACGGCCCACACGAAGGGCAGGAAACATCACGGGATAGATCTTGAGTCCGGCAAGGTATTGGACATGCGAAAGCTCGACGTCCTAGAGCCGATGAGGGTGACCAAACAAGCCGTAGCCTCAGCAACGGACACCGCTGTGATGATTCTGCGGATCGACGATGTGATTGCGAGTAAGGGATTCAAGGCTGGGGAGGGCGAGGCTGGCGAAGGGGGTCCAGAAGGCGAGTTCGACTGACCCTCCCAGGCGTCCATTGAGTAGTTGCATCAGAACGAGATGGCTCACGGTCACCTCCCGTCTCTAGCCGCCCCCGATCCGCCGGGTGACCGAAGGATGGCATGGAATGTCCATATCCCTAGGGGCCGCAAGTGGATGTCAAGTTCAGCACCTCTTGGCGCGTAACAACTCACGGACGACTCGACCGACTCGTTGACCCTCTCCAGGTCGGCGTTGTGGGACTACCTCCTGTAGAACCTCTTGATCCTCTGTTTCAGGACCCCGAACCACTGCTCTATGGGATTGGGAGGTCCGAAGGTCCAATAATCTCACGGGACCTCCAGCGGTCCAACGCCCACCGGTGCCACGGGGCCCGGTCCACGTGCACGACCGACAGCCCTCACAGACCTCCAACACCCTCCTCAGGAAGCCGAGAGCCTCGAAGCCCGATCGGCCCTGAGACACCCATGTATAGAGGACCTCCCAGGTGTCGATGTCGATGGCAGCCCAGCGATAGAGCCATCGACCCTGGACCTTGATATTCGTCTCGTCCACCGCGATGGCCCTCCTACGCCTGATGTCCACTCGAAAGAGCTCCTTGGCCCGCGTACCACTCCCGGATGGCCTCGTGGCTCCTGCCTTGAAGGCTCTCCAGCACGAGGCTGGTGTCCCTCAACGATAGCCCCAGGTGGTACAGCACGATTCCCAAGGCCCGAATCCAGTCGTCTGTCCCAGCTCTCCGAAAAGCCCCTCTAGCCCTTGGGGCATCCACGACCCACTGTGGCAGTCTCCATCCCTTCTGACATTGCCGGTCGAAGCTGGGATGGTCTGCTACAGTTTTATGATTGCCTCAAATTGACATGTACGGCCGCAGAGTAGAAATAACTAAGAACCATGGGAGGTCCACAAAGGACTGGAGGGTTTGGGACGGACCCCCTTCTGAGACTCCTCAAGGAACTGGTGGAGATCGATTCGGTCAACGACCCCGAAAGAGGGGAGAAGCCATCCAGGGATTGCGCCGACTTCATCAGAGAGCTTCTAAAGGAACGGGGAATCTCTAGCCAGTTGATGGAGTCCGACGGTTTCTTCACCGTCAGGGGAGTTCTGGGGAAGGAGGAGCCTGAGATCCTCCTGATGTCGCACTGGGACGTAGTGCCCCAGGGATCGGATTCCAGGTGGAGGTATCCACCTCTCTCCTTGACCGTGACGGATGATCGGGCATACGGCAGGGGGGCTGTGGATGACAAAGGCAACGTGGCGGCGATAATCACTGCCCTCCCCGACATCCTGGAGAGAATCGGCGAGGGACTCGCCTTCGCCTTCACAGGAGATGAGGAGATCGGTGGCAGAAATGGGGCTGGCGTCCTTGCCACCGAGATGGTCCCCCGCTTCGTAGTCAACGGTGATGGTCTTGGCCTGGAGATCATCAACCGGCGCAGGAACTACTTCCGGCTGGAGGTTACCGCGCCAACCACCTCCAGGAGGACGAGGGGAGAGGTAGAGGTGATACGATTCAACACAGAGACACGCGGCAGAGAGACACGCCACTCAGCCTACTTCGTGCCAGGGGTCGACAGCCACGCTCTCCTGGCGGGATCTGAATACGCCCTCAGGGAGGGCTTGACTCTCACCAGCATCGATGGCAACTTCGTCAAGGACAACGTCATCCCAGACGAGGTAGAGATCGAGTTCGTGCGGGAGGCACGCACCGGAGGAAACCTGGTGGTAGACGATAATCTGACGGGCATCATGAAGGGGCTCCTCCCACTATCGAGGATCTCCTTTGCAACCGATCCGAGCGTGTACGGCATCAACGTCCTGCCTAACTTCTACTGGAGGGATGATAGTCATCATTTCAAGGTGGACATAAGGGCCATGACAGCGGACCCTGAGGTGGTCCTGCAGGCAGCAGAGGCGGCCATTCACGAGTTCGTCCCCGAGGCCTCTCTGGAGATAGTGGCCGGTGCGGGTTGCCTGATAACGGAGCCGGAGTGCCGTCTGGTCGCGATCGCCAGGGAGGTGGCCTCGAGCCTTGGCATACCTCCCAGAGTTGTGGAGAGACAGGGGGCCAGTGACTCCCGT
>JAJISG010000071.1 GCA_022848835.1 Thermoplasmatota archaeon
ATGAAGACGGTATGTTCTAGCGGTCGACCCTCACTTGACTCCTAGGCAAAGTGGGCCCGCCCAGATTTGAACTGGAGTCGCCAGCACCCCAAGCTGGAAGGATACCAAGCTACCCTACGGGCCCTCGAGTGATGAATGGTCATCGCGTTTAAGAGACTTCCTTCAGCCGCCCGCGCCCCGAAGCTCCGGCTCTACCCGAAGGGAATCACGTCATCGATCAAGTCCACGTGGGATAGAATCATCCTACGGCAGCAGTATCTCTCCAGCCTCAAGTCGTCCAGGGCCTCCCGGGCGTCCTTCCCGCCGCTCAAGAGCTGCAGATAACGCTGCCACTCAGAGCCTATGACCTTGCCGCATGTAAAGCAGCGAACTGGTATGATCATCGTATCACCTGTAGGACTTCTGCCTCATCTTGCGGGCGCCTCTGCCCAAGGGCTTCTTGGGCAGTTTCCTGCGGATATCGGGGACTATGAGGGTTCTGTCGTAGTTTCTGAGGAGGCTCTCTAAATCGTCATCCTTGTAGAAGCTTACCAGGCCCCGGGCCACTGCAGTACGGATCGCGTCAGCCTGCCCCATGATGCCTCCGCCGTGAACATTCACATCGATGTCCACCTTAGTGGCCTTCTCACCAGCGAGGGCCAGTGCTTCCTGTATCTTGAGGCGGGCCATCTCTGGCTGATGTATCTCCAGTGGCACTTTGTTTATCCTAACTCTCCCCTGTCCGCGTCTGATAACAGCCCTGGCAACAGCGGTCTTCCTCTTACCGCTAGCAACCACGGCCCTTTTCTTAGCCTTCATACCCTAGCGCCCAACAGTTTAGACAGCTCCTTGAGAGTGATATAGGTTGTGGTCTTATCCTCCACGCTAGCATCTGGTCGCTCCGTCTCCAGTGATCCCAACTCTTCAGGGATGCCGATGTAGACCCGAAGCCCCTGGAGGGCCTTCCGACCTTTGAACCTCTGGTATGGCAGCATTCCCCTCACAGTCCTCTTGAGGATTCTATCGGGCATCTTGGGAAAGTAGGGCCCCTTCCTCTGGCTGCCTATTCTCCTCTTCTCCCTATACTCCCTCAGAACTGAGTCTCTGGAGCCTGTCATGACTGCCTTCTCAGCATTGACTACTACGATCTCCTCCCCTTGCAGAAGTCGCTTCGCCACGAGGCTGCAGAGGCGTCCGAGGATCTGGTCTGAAGCGTCGATGACAGTCATGCTATCCCATTATCCTGACACCGCTCCCCTTGGGATACTCACGCATGAGCTGTCCAAACTCCAGTACTTCGCCTCCGGCCGCCTCCACCTTCTTCCTGGCGGTCTTCGATGTCCTGAAGGCGGCCACCTTGATGGGTTTCGAGATCTGTCCAGAGCCAAGGAGTTTCCCCGGGACGACTAGGATATCGCCCTTGGCCGAATATCTCTCCAGACGAGATAGGTTCACCTCAGCCCAGCGGGAGCTTGCTCGGGAGAGCCTCTTTGCTAAGTCCCTCCAGATGGGCGCATCGTTCTCCCTGGCAGCTTGCTTGAGGTCCCCGATGAGGGCCACAAGGCCTGGGTTTGTCTTTGTGAGGAGCTTGGCCATCCTTATCGAAGTGGGCATTACGAAAGTGGTCGATAAAAAGCTTTGGAGTGGAAGGCGTTGGCCAGGGCTAGCCGTTCATGGATTCAGTATCATCGATTTCCGTCCGTCCAGTTGCCGCCCCAAGCGAAGCATATTGTGGACGAGCCGCATCACTCTGGCTTGGCCTGCTCAAGGATGGAGATCTCAGGAATGAGGCATTGGAGAGGATCAAGGAGGCGGCCCTTCAGGCCTTCGAGGGAGGTGTCAGCTCGATTATCCTCAAGGGTTCTGCCCTGACAGAGGATTTCATCCCAGGGTTCTCCGA
>JAJISG010000072.1 GCA_022848835.1 Thermoplasmatota archaeon
GTGATCCTGGCTCAGGCCGTCAACGATGGTGGGCTCCACGAAATATCCTTTGCCGAGAGGTCCATCGCGAAGCACCTGCCCACCCGTGAGCACCCTCCCATCCTTCGCAGCCAGGGCGGCGTACTTCTGGTAGTTCTCGTAGGACCTCGCGTTGATCAGAGGACCCAGGTATGTATCTCTCTCTGTTGGGTCACCTATCCTCAGCTCTTTCGTCCAGCTTACTAGCCTCTCCAGGAAGTCCTCTCTAATATCCCCATGCAGGTACAATCGGGAGGCGGCACTGCACATCTGACCACCGAAACCGAATGCCCCCAGACCGACTCCTGACACCGCCTTCTCCAAATCCGCGCCGTCAGTGACAATCACCGGGTTCTTTCCCCCGAGCTCCGTGATGACAGGTTTTGGGAAGTCCCTATTGAAGGCCTTGAAGGAAGCAACTCCAACCTGCCTCGAGCCTGTGAAAGCTAGCCCTGAAACCCGCGGGCTCTCCACGAGTTCTGCTCCTACAGTGCTCCCTCGACCCGTGACGAGGTTGAGTACGCCATCGGGCAGACCGGCCTTCTCGAGAGCTTCGTACAGGCGAAGACCCATGTACGGCGTATCACTGGCTGGCTTCAGGACTGCAGTATTTCCCGTGAGCACAGCTCCGGTAGTCATCCCACAGGTTATGGCCAGGGGGAAGTTGAAAGGAGATATGACGACCCAGACGCCATAGGGCCTCAGGATGCTTCTCGTCCTCTCTCCAGGCACCGAGCTCTCCATATCCTGGTCAAAGCCCTCATTGCGCTCCACTTCGCTGCAATACCAGTGGATGAAATCGATGGCTTCGTCGACATCCGCCATGGCTTCGAGGCGGTTCTTGCCGTTCTCATGGCACATAATGGCAGAATGAGTGTACTTCTGATCAGCCAGGATACCAGCAGCCCTCCGGAAGATACGAACTCTCTCCTGCCAGTCCGTCCTTGACCATTCCCGAAACGCCAGTTCCGCAGCCTTAACGGCCCTCGACGCATCCTCTCTCCTGGCCTTCTGGAAAGTCCCCAAGAGTCGCTCGGTGTTCGAGGGGCTCCTGTCCTCGAAGGTCTCCTTGCAGTAGACTTCCGCACCAGCTATGTAGATTGGATGAATCTGCCCGAACTCCTCCTCCACCACCTCGAGAGCTTTGTCAAAGCTCCTCTGGAACTCCTCCACCTTTCCCTCCTTCGCGGCCCTCAGATAGGTTGCTTCGTTCTCAAAGTCCATAGAAGCCCCATCCAGAACCCGTATGCCTACGATATAAGCCTACCGCCTTGGGCCGAAGGGGGGGGGGGGCCCTATCCATGCTAGCCAGTGGCAGCGCCCCCGAACTAGGGAAAAGCATTCAACAGGTCACCCATCTTTTCTACGAGTGCAGTCGCTGTCCGGTCTAGGACATAGGCAATCGGTTCAATACCGAAGGAACCTCGGTGGTAGAGCACTCGAGGTTCTCTGTCATGGCGTCGAACTGCCTCAGATATTCGTTCCCGTCGCGCCTCATAAGTAGCATCGAACTCGGTAGACGTCCATCCGACGGCTCTGATTACGGTCATCACATCCTCATTCCACCGAATGTTGATCGCGGCCAGAATGGCTGGGTACACCTCCCGAACGGCAAGGAGAGTCTCGGCGACATGCCTTGAGGGTCCGAACTCAGGCGCCGCCGGGACACGGACAGACCCGCGCATCTCGAATATGCGACCCGGAATGGCAGCCACATCGAACCTCGATCCCGCATCCTGCTTTGCTCGCGCTAGGTTACTGCCCACATTGGGAATCAGGCGTGCGAATCGCGGCATGGACTCTAGCATTCTCACCGCGAGACGCAGATCGCCGAGCACCTCCTCCTCCGCCAGAGACACGCTCCCTTCGGCTCGCACGCAGAGATCGCAGCCCAAACCCACCAAGGATGGCATCCTCTCCTCGTGTAACCGACAGACCAGGCCGCGCCTCTCCTCCTGCTGGATTGTGGCCATGAGGCGTCCCATCGCCTCGAATCTGGACACACTGCCGTCTGCAAAACCTTCCGCAAGAGCATCGGCTAAGGTCCTGAAGGTTCTCGACCTCTCCACAACGGACTCTCGCCGGATCCTACCCCTCAGGTACTTGCTTACGGCACTCTGGGTCAGCTGCAGGCGATCTGCGATGGCTCTCTCCCTGAGACCTTTCTGAGAAAGGCGTTCAGCTACCATCGCTCGAAACGTCGGGAGGACTCGACTTGCGACTATCTCCTCAGGTAGAATCATGGTGACAACTCCGTTCTGAACATCGTGTTGTAGAACAAGGTTATTAACGTCCACTATTTAGGGATGCAGATGAACGAAGAGGAGGGGAAGAGACGCCTTCGTCTGCCCCCGCAGTGGGGGATCGACCCGGTTCCTCCAAGGCTGCGACGACTTCGCGGGCCGGACTTCTTCGTGTTGTGGTTCAGCCTCGGCATCGGCCTTTTGGTCCTAGCGGCAGGGGCCCTGCTCACGCGCTCGGACTTTGGCTTGGGCCTAAGCCTCATTGAGGCTCTTTTACTGATCGTACTGGGATCTGTCATCGGTAGCATCATGCTGGGGTCTGCAGGTTTGATCGGCAGCCGTTATGGGGTACCATCGATGGTGAGCCTGAGAGCGATTCTTGGAAAGCGCGGATCTTATGTACCGACAACCATGAATGTCCTACAGCTCATCGGGTGGGCATCCTTCGAGGTGATGGTCATGGGGGAGGCGGCAACCTCCCTCCTCCGTCAGCCCCAAGGCTCCGTTGTTAACTACCTTCTTGTCGCCCTCTTTGCGGGTTTCTGCGGCCTACTCGCACTAGGAGGTCCCATAGTCGTCGTGCGCCAGTGGCTGGAGAAGTTCGCGGTATGGCTCGTGATCGGATTCACAGTGGTAATCACGTACCTCCTCTTCACGAGTCAGCCGACGGTGATGTGGGGAGGCTTCACCAGTGATACCACAAAACTCCTGCTCGGGCTGGACCTGGTTATCGTCTTGCCGATCTCCTGGTGGCCCCTGGTGTCCGACTACAACCGCTTCGCAAAACGGGAGAGGGGGGCTCTAATCGGGACGACGACTGGATACACACTGTCGAACACCTGGTTTTTCCTCCTCGGTGCGGCTATGATCGTTATCCTGGGGGTTGGAAACGTCATCGCCTCAATCCTCACCCTCACCATCGGTGTATTCGCCCTCTTCCTCCTGCTGGTAGATGAAACGGACAACGCCTTCGCCAACATTTATTCGACAGCCGTAAGCCTCCAGAATTTCCTCCCGAAGGTCAAGCAACCCCGCTTTATCGTCACGATTACCATCACTGCCGTCCTGCTCGGGTGGTGGCTGACCTCTCTGGGAGGTCTCGAGGGAGCAGCGGCTCTCGCCTACGAGAGTTTCCTGTTCATCATAGGAGCAGTGTTCATACCCCTTCTTGGCGTGCTTGTTGCAGATTACTTCTTGGTACGACGCTTTAACTACAAGGTGGAGGAGTTCTATTCTGATGCAAAACGAGTGCACTTACCCGCAATCCTTGCTTGGGGAGTTGGACTGATGGCCTATGTCGCTATCGCTTTCTTCCACGCCCTTCCGACGGGAGCAACCCTACCCGCTTTCGGACTAGCTATTGCCATCCACTTCACTGTATCGAGGTTTCTTGCGAGAAGAGGTTAGGTGACACACCATATGGAAGGGAGCTCAAGATGATTGGAGTTCCCAACACCATGTGGGGGGGCTGAGCACATTGAAACATAGAAATAGGTGGGCACTCTAGGACACACTGATAGTTTGGTGAAGGCCGTAGTACTACTCTCAGGTGGCATCGATTCCGCCGTGTCCCTCTTCATCTCTCTACATAAGGGATGGGAACTGCACCCTCTGACCTTCAACTACTACATGAGGCCAAAGAGGGAGGTGGAGGCGGTAGCAGAACTAACGGATCTGTGTGGCTGCCGCGAGAATCTCATTCGGGTCGATCTTCCCTTCCTCATGGAGATAGAGGACATGCTTGAGTACGGTCTCGACAACTCCCGGTTAAAGAGAGCCCCCCCGACCTACATACCAGCAAGAAATCTGATCTTCTACTCTGTCGCAGCTCATTATGCAGAGGTAAGGGCCGCCAGGTGGATTGTCGGGGGCCACAATGGATTGGACTCGAGCATATTCCCTGATGCGAGTCCGGAATTCTTCGAAGCGATGAACCGGGTCCTGGGTTTGGGGCTTCTGACTGGGCACGATTCCCCCGTAGAGGTGATCAACCCCTTGCAGGGTCTTTCGAAGACGGATGTGATCCGAATCGGGAGAGAGCATCAGGTCCCGCTGGAGACAACCTGGAGCTGCGCTCAAGACTTGGAGATGCCTTGTGGAGAATGTCTATCCTGTAAGGAGAGGGCAGAGGCCTTCAGGAGGGCGGAACTAGACGATCCGCTGCTGCTCCGCATCAGCAGGAAAGCCCTTTAATATAGACCGGACGTAGGTGAGAGAAGGATGAAGCTCGGGGTCGTTGAGTATATGGATTGTGCCCACTTCCTCCCAGGTCACTCCAAATGTGGCAGCCTTCACGGCCACACTTACAAGGTCGAGGTTATCATCGAGGGTGAAGCGAAGGGAGGAATGATTGTGGACTTCGCTAACCTGAAGGCCAAGTTGAGGGATGTCCTCAGGGATTACGACCACAAGGCTCTCAATGACTTCCTAGAGTATCCTTCGGTGGAGAACATCTGTGAACTGCTCAGTGGCAACTTGAAGGATAAGCTGGGTTTCCCTCTCTTGGTTCGCGTCTGGGAAGGCGAGGGGAAGTGGGCAGAGACCCAGGTATAGGCCAAGGTCCCGACAGGATTATTGTTCGTCACCAGACGAGTCCAATGGCCGATGTCGGCCTTGATTTCGAAGCCCAGGGACAACCTGTGGCCGACCCTTCTCTCGATGGGGAGTTGGCATACAGGGCCGTGCTCCTCCCGAGCGGAGTCACCCATCCCCGTCGTTCTCGGGTTTGATAATACGGTAACCTTTATTTGTCCAGCAATCTATCGGGGGCAACCGGAAAAGGCTCCACGGTGTGGAGCATTCGGCAGGAGTGCAATCGCATGAGGGGGGAGAGAAGCTTGATTCGAGCAGGTTTGGTCACGACTTTGGGCATTCTGTTGGTCCTTGTCCTCGCGGTGGGACCCAGCGCCGCCAAGACGGATCCCGGGTCGGTGGGCTCCATATATGCTACCCCGGTGTTTGGCCTGGCATCG
>JAJISG010000073.1 GCA_022848835.1 Thermoplasmatota archaeon
AGTGCTCGGATAGCTTCTCATAGGCTATGGACTCCACCGCCCCTTTGACATCACTGTTGCCCAGCTTCGTTTTGGTTTGTCCCTCGAACTGGGGCTCGGGAAGTTTGACGCTGAGGACGGCAGTGAGCCCCTCCCTCACATCGTTCCCTTTGAGGGTAGTCCTACTGTCCTTCGAACCAGCGCTGTTCCTCAGGAAATCGTTCATCGCCCGTGTCACGGCCGCCTTGAAACCCACCAGGTGGGTACCCCCCTCTACAGTAGCTATATTGTTGGCATAACTGAAGATGTTCTCGGCGTAGCTGTCGGTATACTGGAGGGCAGTCTCTACATAAGTGCCGTTCCTGTTCCCCTCGATGTAGATGGGATCCTGGTGCAGGGGGCTCTTGGTTCTGTTTATCCAACTGACAAACTCCACCAGGCCACCCTCGAAGTAGAACTCGTTAAGACCCCGATCACCCGCCTCCACGCTTATGCGGGTACCCTTGTTGAGGAATGCGTACTCCCTGACGCGGGAGACGATGACATCCATGTCGAATTGAGTCTGATCGAAGATGAGGGGATCGGGCTTGAAGGCGACGGTGGTCCCTCTTCCCTCACTCTTGCCGAGAACCTTGAGGTCCTCCACAGGCGTGCCACCCTCGAACCTCATGAAGTACTCCTTCCCAAGGCGCCTTACACGAACCTCCAGCCACTCCGAGAGGGCGTTCACCACTGACAGACCGACGCCGTGAAGGCCACCGGATACCTTGTACATCTTCCTGTCAAACTTGCCCCCTGAGTGGAGGGTGGTGAAGACGATCTCGACCCCCGACTTGTTGTATCGGGGATGGATCTCCACTGGGATGCCTCTCCCGTCGTCCAACACTGTGACGACTCCATCCTGAGTCAGGGAAACGTCGATGTTCTTGCAGAACCCGGCCATAGCCTCGTCGATGCTGTTATCCAGGACCTCGTATACCAGGTGGTGCATGCCACGCTGGTCTACGCTGCCGATGTACATAGCTGGCCTCTTGCGGATGCCTTGGAGTCCTTCTAGGACCTGGATCTTTTCAATATCGTAGGATAACTCGTCTGGCATCGATTCCCTCAGCAAGCCATCTGAAGCACTATCTGAAGCACTGTTACTAGACATCCCATCCCGACAGTTAAGGGTTATGGCCATGGTGTATATAATGATTTTTGGGACTCCTCTGAGGACGCGATTAGAGCTATCCTGGTGACAGAAACTGTCCATCAATTACCTGAAGAGTCAATCAGAATCCGAGGCTCAGGGAAGACGCCATCGCGGGCCTTTGGAGGTGTCCTCCAGCCTCACTCCCAACTTGGTGAGCTCCTTCCTAATCCGGTCTGAGGCTTCGTAATCCCCTCCCCTCCGGGCGTCCTCTCTCAGCCTCAGAAGAAGCCCGATGAGGCCGTCAATCAGGTCCACGGAGGGAGCCGCGACTCCGCGGAAGAGCCCCAGGATGGTGCCGTATGTCTCGAAGGCATCCAGGAACTCCCTCAGTGAGCCTGCGCTCAGGCCGCGATCCAGGTCAACCCGGAAGGTGGTGGTGAGGCTGAAGAGTGCGGCCAGGGCATCCCTGGTGTTGAAATCGTCGTCCATCGCCTCGAAGAAATCACTGGAAGCTGAGGCGATCGCTCCCCGGAGCTCCTCGTCTCCATCCCCCCGCTCCTCCCTCGCCTCACTCAACTCCGCTCGCGCCCTTTCGAGGGCCTCTGTGATGCGACCATAAGCCCTCCGAGCCTCCTCCAGAGCCTCATAGGTGAAGTCGATGGGGCTCCGATACTGGGTATACACCAGGAAGAACCTCAGGACCTCGGGGTCATACCTCTCCAGGACCTCCTTCACAGGGATGATGTTCCCCAGGGACTTCCCCATTCTCTCTCCCTTGATCACTACGAAGCCGGTGTGCATCCAGTACTTGACAAAGGGCTTCCTCCCCGTGAAGGCCTCGGCCTGGGCGATCTCCGCTTCATGGTGGGGAAAGATGAGGTCGTTACCTGCGCCATGGATGTCGTACTGGGGGCCGAAGTGGGTCACGCTAATGGCAGTGTCCTCGATGTGCCAGCCAGGCCTGCCGGCTCCCCAGGGGCTATCCCAGTGGGGCTCCCCTGGCTTCCTGGACTTCCAGAGGGCGAAGTCCTGGGGATTCCTCTTGCGTTTGTCCACCTCCACCCTGGCCCCGGACCTGAGCTTCTCTAGCTTCACCCTTGAGAGCTTTCCATAGTCCTGGAAGCTGGAGATCTGGTAGAAGACGTCGCCGTCGACCTGATAGGCGTAGTCCCCCGCCAACAGACCTTCCACCTGCTCTATGATCTCCGGGATATAGTCAGTCGCCTTGGCGTAGAGGTTGACGGATGTGACGCCCAGTGCCTCCATCGTCTTCAGATAGTCGGCGAGGTACTCATCGCCCAGATCATCCCAGGGGATGTCCACCTCCGGTGCCCTGGTCAGTATCCTGTCGTCCACATCCGTGACGTTCTGCAGGTAGAAGAGACTGTAACCCCTATGCCTCAGGTACCGGGCGATGACGTCGAAGGCTACGTACGTCCTGGCATGGCCGATGTGAGTGTGGTCGTAGGGCGTGATGCCGCAGACGAACATCTTCACCCTCCTGCCCTGGAGAGGCTCGAACTCCTCCTTGGCGCGGGCGAGGGTGTTGTAGAGCTTGAGACCCATAGAGGCAAACCATAGGCTCAGGCCCTCTTAATCCTGATGAAACCGGCAACGCCCTTCGGCTCACCCAGAGGCCTCGAAGCCCCTCTCAAGGTCCTCTAGTAGATCCTCCAGGTCCTCACACCCCACGGAGAAGCGGATGAGGCCCTCCCCTATTCCCCTGGATTCCCTCTCTTCCCGGGGGATGCTGGCGTGGGTCATAGACGCGGGGTGTTCTATGAGGGACTCAACTCCGCCCAAGGACTCCCCAAGGATTATGAGGTCTAGGGCCTGTAAGAACGGCATCGCCATCGTCTCGTCGTGGAGCTCGAAACTGACAACCCCTCCGAAGGCCCTCATCTGAGCCCGAGCCAGGCGGTGTTGGGGGTGCTCCTCCAAACCTGGATAGTGGACCCGGGATACCTCCTCCCTATGCTTGAGGAAGCGGGCGACATCT
The DNA here is from genome assembly GCA_022848835.1 of Thermoplasmatota archaeon. Lineage (GTDB taxonomy): Archaea > Thermoplasmatota > Thermoplasmata > RBG-16-68-12 > JAJISG01 > JAJISG01. Next base: position 3,114 of record JAJISG010000073.1, read on the forward strand.
AGGGCATTGGCGCAGTGCCGGTCCATTCTCAGGGGTAGGGTCTTGACGCCACGCAAGACGAGGAAACAGTCGAGGGGGCTTGGCACGGCGCCCATGGCGTTCTGGGAGAACCGCAACCTGGCATGAGCCCCCTCATCGGACGTGATTACGGCACCCCCGATGATGTCACTGTGGCCTCCCAGGTATTTGGTGGTGCTGTGGACTACGATATCCACACCGTGCTCCAGAGGCCGTTGCAGATAGGGAGTCGCGAACGTGCTATCGACCACTGTGAGGAGGTCAGCTCTCCTGCCAATCCTCCCCAAAGCCCGAAGATCCACGACCTTTAGAAGGGGGTTGGTGGGTGTCTCCGTCCATAGCATCCTCGTGTCATCCTGAATGGCCGCCTTCACCTGAGACATGTCGGTGAAGTCCACAAAGTCGAAGTGCAGTCCGTATCCCTCCATGATCTGTCGGAACAACCTGTGGGTTCCTCCGTAGACGTCGTCGGCAACCACCACGTGGTCCCCCTTTCGCAGCAGCGTCATGACTGTGGAGGTGGCGGCCATGCCCGAGGCAAACGTCAGGCCGTGATCGCCCTTCTCCAGGGCAGCAAGATTCGCCTCTAGGGCCTCCCTGGTCGGGTTCTGCGTCCTGGAGTACTCGTAGCCCTCCTTGCCCACGGCCTGAGAGTAGGTGGATGTCATGTAGATGGGTACGCTTACCGCTCCTGTCCTGGGATCCGGATCCTGACCAGCATGAATGGCACGGGTGGCGAACCTCACGACGAAGGCCTCCTGGCGAGGTACTCCACCACGTCGAACCTGGTCACTATCCCCTGGAACTCGTCTCCTGAGGTAACGATGACCGCTGGCGTTCCCCGTAGGAGCAGCTTGCAGACCTTCTCCAGGTCCTCTCGGGAGTCGACTGTGGGGAAGGGCTCCTCCATGACCCCCTTTATCTTGGCGTCCGTCAGATCCGGCCGCTTCACCAGCTTGGCCAGCAGCGCCTCCTCCCGGATGCTGCCGACCAGCTTCCCACTCTCCAGTACCGGTAGCTGAGAGATCGTGTAGTCCCCCATCAGCTCCACCGCCCTCATGACGCGCTCATCGGCCTCCACGGTAACAACCATGGGAAGCCTAGGGTCCTTGGCCGTGAGGATGTCCGCCAAGGGGGGGCCCTCTTCCAGGAAGCCGTGCTCCCTCAACCACTCCTCGTTGTGAACCTTGCCCAAATATCTCTCGCCAGTGTCTGCCAGCAGGACCACCACCACATCCTCCTCCGAGAGGTCCTTTGCGATCCTCAGGGCGCCCGCCAGGGCTGAGCCGGAGGAGCCGCCTACGAGTATGCCCTCCTCCCTGGCTAGGCGTCTGGCGAAGAGGAAGGACTCCCGGTCGTCCACCTTCACTATCTCGTCGATGTACTCGAACTGGGTGGTACCCGGGATGATATCCTCGCCGATGCCCTCCACCTTATAGGTATGGGGGGTTACCATCTCCCCGCTGCGGAAGTAGTCGGCTAGGACGGAGCCTACAGGATCGACCCCCACGACGACCAGGTCAGGGTTCCTCTCCTTCAGGTACTTGCCGGCGCCGCTGATGGTGCCACCCGTGCCCATGCCACAGACGAAGTGGGTGACCTTGCCATCGGTGGCCTCCCAGATCTCCGGCCCGGTGGTCTGGTAGTGGGCCTCGGGATTCATGGGGTTGAAGTACTGTTGAGGAATGAAGGAGTTCGGCGTCTCCCTCTGAAGCCGCTCGGCCACCTTGTAGTAGCTCTGGGGCGAGTCGGGGTGCACAGCCGTCGGGCACAACACGACCCGCGTTCCGAACGCCTTTAGAAGGTCGATCTTCTCCTGACTCATCTTGTCGGGAATTGTGAAAATGCACCTGTAGCCCTTGATGGCGGCCACCATCGCAAGGCCTATGCCCGTGTTGCCCGAAGTGGGCTCGATGATGGTCCAGCCAGGTCGTAGAAGACCCTTGCCCTCCGCATCCTCGATCATAGCCAATCCGATTCTGTCCTTGACGCTACCTCCAGGGTTGAAACTCTCCAGTTTCGCCAGGATGAGGGGTCTGAAGCCATCCGCCACCTTATTCAGCCTGATGAGGGGCGTCCTGCCCACGGCTTCGAGGATGTTCGGGTAATATCTCATCGCGATCTAGTTAGAGTATCTCAGATACTTATAGAAAGTCGAAGACGGCATGGTCGGAAGTAAGTCCCTGAGACCGGCACACGATACCATCCATGCGAATGAAGCGCACCTTTCTTTTGTTCTGTGAGGTTACTAGGTTGATTCTACCGACTGGAGGACTCAGGTGGTAGTTCAATGAGGGGGGAGTCTAGGTTCGCTTGTTCCATCTGCAGGAGTGTAGTTGACTCCGAGGAAAGATGTCCTAAGGCTAAAGTCCAAGAAGAGTGAACCCGTGTATGGCGAGTTTGTCGAGTTCGACCTCGAGGGTAGGACGTTCGCCCTCCATGGCGGCTATGGAGATTGGGGCGCACGCCATGGGCCTATTGGCCATCCACTTCGAAGTCAGCGACATCTTCGCTGCAGTGGAGCGGATCCTGAAGTCGGGGGCGAAGGTGGGGAGACCCAAGAAACAGATAGAACTGGGGTTCTACGAGTGCTCCTTTCAAGATCCTGACGGGAATGAATTCGAACTGATCCAGCCCCTCTGACTGCCCTTGGCGCACGGCCCAGCCGCCATCCGGCACACCCTATCGTCTTTCTCCTAGTCCCAGTGAGGCTCTGTGGAGCGATGGAGCCTGTGAGACGATATCTAACCCCAGAACTCCTTCTCCGTGACCCCGATCTCCCATCTCACCGGCTCTATCGGAATCTCGTTCTCCTCCACCCACGGCAGGAACTCCCGCCCACCGAGGCCGATGTTGTTCGGCTCCGTCCAGAACAGCCACATGAGGTCTGCGTCCTGGGCGTAGTAGGGTCCATCCACCTTCTCATCGTTATTCCTCGCAACCTCAACCAGCTTCTTCTTCACCATTTCCAGCTGCTCAGCAGTCCCGCTGAAATTCGCCTTCCATATGACCAACATGGTTACTCCCGGAGAAGTGAAGGAGGAGGGATTACTAAAGGTTGCGGACCATGGGGACAGCCTCTTTCCATCCTTGGTCGCATGCCGGGACAGGGCTTACTTCCAAGGGATTTTTGACCTCTGAAAATGATATGAAAAGATGACTCGGTTCCCTTTGGAGAGTTTCAGGCATCCCTCCGACAAACTATCAAGGCGAGGATTGGATAAACATAGGCCTCATCGTGGTGATATCTTGACACCGGAGGAAAAGCCTCTAACTCCGCGGCAGCAGGGCATGTCGAGTCCGTTACCGAGGTTCTGACCGTCCTGATCATGATCGGGATTCTTCTGACCGTTCTTGGAATTATCGTCGCTACTTCGTCACACTATCTCGTCGACCTGACCGGCAGATACGAAAGGGCCTGCGACAGAAATCTGGTAAAGAATGTCCATACTACCGGAAGCATTCTCGGCCAGAGCGGCGTGATGCTACTGGGGCTAGGTATGTTCGGTGCCGGAGCGACCTCTCCCGGCCTAGAGGCCCGCGTTCGAGCCTCACTCTTCATTGGAGGTGCTATCATACTCGTCCTCGTCCTGCTTGCCCTTGGGTTCCTGACGGGCTTCAGTCCCATCTACTGTTGACGAGGGCTCGTAGAACTCCAGTATGGTGTGCTCCCCGATGATGAGTCGTCAGGGGTCCTAGGATCCTCAGTGATACCATACGGAACTCTCCAATCCACTCCCTGAGGAAAACTAGGACGGAAATGTGAGGTCATCTACCATGGACTAATGCCAGGGGAGGGAATCGAACCCCCATAAAACCGATCTGCAGTCGGTCACATGAGCCACTCTGTCACCCCGGCATACAATCATCCGATTGCTACCTATTTAACGGTGATTATCGAGACAGGGCCAGGATAGGGAGATTCCCTCAGTTTTCCACGCTGGATGTACGGGAGGGCCTCTTCACGCATGCATTACAAAGGCATTTCTACTCTTGTGGAGATGCTCTGACGATGGCCTCCAAGACGATCAGCGACACAGTACACGGCTCCATCAGGGTGGAGGGAGCGGCCCTCGACCTCCTGGAGACCCTCGAGGTCCAGCGGCTCAACGCGATACGGCAGCTCGGCCTCACCTACCTCGTCTTCCCAGGAGCCAACCACACTCGCCTGGAACACGTCCTCGGAACATACCATGTGGCCAAGGAGATTGCGCTGTCCCTCTCCTTGCCCGAGGACGAGCCGCATCTTGTCTCCGCTGCCGCCCTCCTACACGACATCGGCCATGGTCCCCTCTCCCACACCTTGGAGAGGGTCATCGCGGACAGAACCGGTATGGACCACATGGAGGTCACCAAGAGGATCATCCTGGGGCAAGAGGACAGCGTTCCCAGTCTTGAAAGGGATTTCTTCGAGGGGCATCCTCGCGTCCCCGACGTCCTGGAGCGTTGGGGTCTCGACCCTCAGGATGTGGCAAACCTCATCAGGGGTTGTCAGTCGATCAACGTCCTCCCAGGCTTCGCATCCACAACGCCGCCAAAGGGACACGCCTATCTGGGGCAGATAGTCCACAGCGCTCTCGATGCTGACCAGATTGACTTCCTGCTGAGGGACTCCCTCTACACGGGTGTGGCCCACGGGATAATAGACCTACCCAGGCTTCTGGGCACCTTTAGGTTGGCGAGGGGCAACCTAGTAGTCGATCGGAAGGGCCTCAGCGCGGTGGAGGGTACGCTGGTGGCTCGGGGTCTGATGTACACCTCTGTATACTTTCACAGGACTGTCCGAATAGCGGAGACCATGCTATCTAGGACTGTCGAGAGGGTACCCGACTCCTTAGAGGAGTTGAGGTTCATGAACGACTCCGAGATGATGTCGTGGCTTCTAGACAAGGGAGGAGTGCAGAGGGAGACAGCCATGAGGCTGAAGTACAGGAGACTGTACAAGAAGGTACTGACAAGGGAGAGGAGAGAGTTGAGGAGAGAGTTGAGCAGAGAGGAGATGGGTAGGCTCATTGAACTCGCGGATCCCGATAAGAGGTTGAGGATGGAGGATGCGGTGTGCAAGCGGGCAGGCATCCCTGATGGGAAGGTCATCATCGACATCCCGGCTCCAGAGCTCCTCCTGACGGAGCCCAGAATCTCTAAGGTGGACCTGGGAGTCTTGGAGGAGGGTAAGGTGCTTCCCTTCGGGAAGGTGAGCCCCCTTGCCAGGGCCGTTCAGATCCGGGAGACCATCGACTGGGTTTTGATGGTGGCCTGCGATCCAGACTATTCGTC
>JAJISG010000074.1 GCA_022848835.1 Thermoplasmatota archaeon
TACCGTTGATGGCCGATGACCAAGACCTCGCCAGCTTGGGAAGCTTGGTGGAGCAGAAACACGCAGTCTGGGCGGGAAGCCCCCTCACTCCATACCAGCTCATCTACCGAAAGGCCCCCTTGCCTGAGGATCTGAAGCTCCTCTTGCCCCGCCGGTGGGAGAAGATAGGGGACGTTCTCGCCCTGAGGTTTCCACCTGCTCTTAGGCCATATCAATCGGAGGTCTGCCAGACCTACGCAGCCATCCTGGGAGTCAGAGCCATTGTGGACATACAGGCTATCGAGGGTCCCTGGAGGAGGCCGAGGGCCGAGCTCCTCTGGGGTGACGATACGGAGACCATTCACACAGAGAACGGAATCCGTTACAAGTTGGACGTCAGGAATGTGATGTTCTCCTCAGGGAACATAGACGAAAGGGTGAGGATGTCCAAGGTTTGCCTGCCGGGAGAGGTGGTCGTCGACATGTTCGCCGGAATAGGGTATTTCAGTCTCCCCATGGCGATTCACGGCGGTGCGGCGATTGTATATGCGTGCGAGGTGAACCCCATTGCGTACCACTACCTGAAAGAGAACATCCGCATCAATGAAGCCGATTGTGTGAGGCCTCTCTTTGGGGACTGTAGGGAGGTGGCGCCGCACGGTGTTGCGGACCGAGTCCTCCTCGGCTACCTGAGGGATACCTATCTCTTCCTCCCAGAGGCCCTGCGTGCCTTAAGGTCGGAAGGGTGGATTCACCTTCACGAAGCCTGTCCTGACGATACCGCTTCGAAGCTCGCAATACACCTCAGGGAGGCCGTGAAAGCTCAAGACATGAAGTTATCGAAATCCCACCTGCGAAGAGTGAAGTCCTACGCCCCTTGTGTATCTCACTGGGTCCTCGACGCTTTCATCGCTCAGGCAGGACCTCTCCGGAGCCGCTCGCGGTGAGTACCCGCTGAAGAACCTCCCTATAGGCCTCGCCCTCTGCCTCCAGAATCTCCTTTGCCATGGGAGTGAGAAAGTCCGCCAACTGCCGCTCCTCATCCCGGAACATCCACTCCTTTCCCGCGGCGGAATCGAGAGCCTGGAGAAGTGCGAGAGCCAGCACCTTCTCGGTCGTATCTCCCTTTAAACCCCTGGCAGCGATCAAGGAGGCTTCGTCTCTACCCTTGATCTTGTATGACCGAGCCACACTATCTGCCAGGGTTGCTGCAGATGGAAGGTGTTGCCAGCTCGGAAGGCTCGATATGACCGACATATCCTTTCTGATATCTAGGGCCTCGGCAAGTACCTCATCCACCGACCGCCCCTCAGTTTCCGAAGCCTCCAGCAGCGCTTCCGCCATCTCTTCATCCTTCAGGAGTGCTCGAAGCAGGTGTAGCCTCTGGTCACGATTGAGCGCCTCCAAGAGCTTCGTCGTGCTCGCCTCTCGCAGCACCAGCCCTCGACTCATATCATCCTTCAGCTCCTCGAAAGCGGGCAGCAGGTCCGCAGGCAACCTCATGGCCTGGAGGAAGGCATGGTAGTCATCCTCGAAGCATTCCCTCCCCAGGATGAAGAGTCCCTCGGAGGATGCAATTTCCTTGATGGCGTCGTCCATTTCCAGTTCCAGGAGCTCCTCCTCCCCGATCTTGCCCGAAAGGTACTCTCCCGCGTTCGTGCCCTCTAGAAGTCGATCCTCAGCGAAGCTGCACTCGTCGTCCCGGCAGTTCACCTTCGCTCGCAAGTAGAGACTGAAAGCGTCCTCCAATCGAGGGACGATCATCCTATTCCCTAGGAAGGAGGGTAGATTGCCCTTTGGGGGATGGCATCGGTGACAGAGGACCACCTTCACCTCAGCACCCCTCCATTCGAGTACCAGGGCGGGCTCCTGATCCCCATGCGGGCAGATGTACTCATCATCGCGCCGATGAAAGGATATCTGCGTCCGCCCCAGGCTCTCCTCGACGAACTCCTCCGGCGGCCTATCCTCGCGACAGCTGGAGACCATCTCTTCCTTGAGGGAGTAGACGTGGAGTCTCCTCTTTTTGGCCATGACGCCGATGGTCAGCAGGCGCAGCTCGGGAACGTCGAAATACTGAACCCCCACAAGTTGCTCCCTGTTGGCCTTCCCTCTCTGGGCGTAGTGCACCGTCCCAAAAGGTGTCTTGGCGGGGGCAAGGTAAGGGGCTTTGTCTTGAACTGCCAAGAGGAGAGTCGCGGCGTAGGCCTTTGCCAGCGGATGCCCCCTTCTAGCGAGTCGTTTCAGCTTCGCCTCCTCCTGCGCGACCTGAGAAATCCTGAGGAGCCTCTGTAGGAGCGAGTCGAACGGACATCGAGGACAGCTCTCCGGCAAGCATCGAGGAACCAAGACCTCTGGGCGGGACCGCAACTCCTTGGCCTTTCTGACTAGGTCCTTCTCTTGCACCTTGGAGGCAGCCCTAATCCCTGTCCTCAATTTCCTGCCCACACCGTTGCATTACTCTGCGGTGTAATAAGCTTGCGGAAGCCGACTCAGAGGGCCGTAGATGTCCAGGCATTCCGCCACTGAAAGGGTTGCCTTTGTAGCTCTGGCAGACAAAGCTTTTAAGAAAATTTCCTCTTGCATACTCGATGAGCTATCAGGAGCGGTTCAGGATCACCGCCAGAAACTCAGTGGAAGTTGTAACCCCGAAGGAGCTGAAGGCCACTCTCTCCCGAGGGAACGGCCTCAGGGCCTACGTGGGGGTGGAACCGAGCGGCCTGCTCCACCTTGGTACCGGCCCAATCCTAGCCGAGAAGCTGTCGGACTTCTGTGAAACCGGCTTTCATGTGACAGTCCTGCTAGCCGATTGGCATGCCTACATCAACGACAAGTTGGGGAGCGATTGGGAGAGAATCAAGGCCTGCGCTGAATACATGATCGAAGCCTACCAATCCCTGGGCGTTCCAAAGGATGTGCGCTACCTATACGCCAGCGAACTGGTGGCCGACAGCGAGTACTGGAAATCAGTGATTCGGGCATCCAAGGCCTCATCCGTCTCGCGCATCAAGAGGGCCATGAGCATCATGGGGCGTCAGGAGGAGGAGGGCGAGCTGGACGCCTCGAAGCTCATCTACCCAGCCATGCAGGTGACCGACATCCATATCCTCGATCTGGACCTGGCCCTGGGAGGGATGGACCAGAGGCGGGCTCACATGCTCTACAGAGATCTGGCACCGAAGCTGGGTTGGAAGCAGCTTGTGGCCATCCACACGCCCATGCTCTCCAGTCTCCAGGGTGGTGGTAGAATGGATTCATGGGACCTGAAGATGAGCAAGTCGAAGCCCGAAACCTGCATCTTCATCCACGACGGCCCTGACGTCATCCAGGAGAAGATCAGGAAGGCCTACTGTCCCCCTGGAGAGGTGGAGGGAAACCCTATCCTGCAGTTCTGTCAGTATCTCCTCTTACCTCGGTTCTCTCGCGTCAAGGTGGAGAGGTCTCCCAGGCACGGAGGCGATATCGTCTTCGAGGACTATTCGACTCTGGAGCAGGCATACCGTGAGGGTGAACTACATCCCCAGGATCTGAAGGCAGCCGTGGCCGGATACCTGGCAGAGCTTCTGGAGGACTCTAGGAAGCACTTCGAAGCGAGGCCGGAAACCCTGACGAGGGTAGAGAGGGCCCTTGGGATCCGAGGTTAGCCATGGTGTCCCGAGTCAAGAGGAAAGCCTCACTCCTAGCTCTGCTATCGGGCTCCCTGCTCTTAGCCGGACACTTCTCCGGAGCCGCTCGTTGGAGCATCGTCATAGGCATCGTCTCCAGTTTCGTGACGGTGACTCCCCTCCTTCGTTTCCTCTTCCTGGCAATAATCTGGATCTCATCCCTGGGAGGTGCTGCCGTAATTCTGGGCGGCCTGCTGGTCCTGGAGGAAAGGATACTCCTCGCCAAGCTCCTCATCCTTCTGGGTACCGGCTTCGGAATCGTCTCATTCGTTATCGTACTCGTCTTGGCGATCTACAGAGGAGACCTGCCTGTTGCGAGTGGCCCTTTCGTCGTCATGGCAGGCATAGGCCTATCGATTGCAGCCCGCTTTCTCATGAGGCGCTAGTCTTACTGGAGCCCGAAGCAGAGTAGAATCGTCCGAAGGGTGGTAACCTCTGTCTTCAAGGTCTAGGGGGGCCGTGTCAACGGGGGGAAGAGGATGGGACCAGATCCGGATGATGGTTGAGCCTGGAATCGCCCAGTGGGTTGTGGTCGCGGAGAGGACCATTTCGGAAACTACCTGGAAGGCCGAACAGCTGGCGCGGGTATGGACCCACGGTTTCTGACCTTCCGGGGCGCCAGTGCCATGAGGAGGAAGAATGCCAAGAACCCCAGGGCCGCGAGGAGCAGGAAGGGGGTGTGGATGCCCCACAGGTCGGCCACGATGCCAGCCGTGTAACCCGCGATAGCCCCTCCGACGAGCTGGAAGCCGAAGACAACGCCGAAAGTCGTACCGCCTATCCTATCCTCAGTGGCTTCAGAGATGAAGGAGAAGAGTGCTGGGTAGGTGATGAACACGGCTACCCCAAAGACGACGAATGTGGGGAGGATGACATAGGAGGGAGGTGCCGCGCTGATAACTAGCGCAAGGAGACCTATGAGCAGGAAAGCGCCAGCTAGGGATCTGAATCGCCCCAAGATCCTGCTTATACGCCCAAAGTAGTATGCCGCGAAGACGCCAGCACCGATCCAGAGCGCAATCACGAGATTTGCTACATCCTCTCCGAACTCTAGCCTCTGCACCAGGAAGGAGTTTCCGAAGCTAACGGTGATGATGTAGGCAGCACCTCCTATGGCCAGGGGCGGTATCCATGGGAAAACCCGACGAAGGATGGAGGCCCAATAGATGGGTTCTCTCCTATCCACCCGTTGAGGCTCCTCGATACCCCCGGTCAACAGGTATCCGACTAGGGCGGCGACGAGGGCAACACCTCCCCACAGGAGGAACGGGGCTTGCCACCCGTATACGAGGCCCAGATATCCGGAGCTGGCAAAGGCGAGGATTACGCCCAGGTCGCCAGCGGCGCTCTGGAAGCCCATGGCGTGATCCAGGTCCTTCTTGAATCGCTTCCCCACCCAGGAGATGCCGATAGGGTGGTAGAAGCTCGCCCCCACCCTAGCGAGTGCGACGAGGACGAGCAACACAAGAAAGCTGTCCGCTCGGGATGTGAGGAGTGATGCTGTGCCGATGATCAGCATACCAGCGGGCAGGAGGATTCTTGGGCTAGCCCTGTCACTCCAGGCGCCGAAGAGTATCTGGCTGAGGACTGTTATGAAAAGGGCTACCAGAGTAAGCAGGCCGATATCACTGTAACTTCCCAGGAGGTTCTGAGTAAGGAGAATGGGGAAGAGGGCAGCCACCGCTACAACAGCACCATCGTTGGAGGCATGGTATATGCCCATAGCCCATAGGGCCCGCCGCCCTAAAGTCACGAGGGGTCTAGGGATCTGACCTATTAAAGGTTCAATCTTGCCCGTCTGCAGGCAGATCCAAGGCCCGGAGGATTCAGGGGGCTCAGACACGGAAGAGGCCAAGATTTCTGGAGATATCAACACCACTCCATCTCCATTCACCGCCTGACCATTCCATGAGCCAACGATGAGATTCTCACACGAATGCTGTGTCTAGCCGTTGGCCTAGTCACAGCCCGGTTGTGATAACGCTACGAGGCGCTCTCGAGGGAAACAGGGGCGGCCTAGCCCCTATCCGCTGGCAGGGATTGAGTAACAACCCTCTCTGACTGGTCATGGCCTTCGACTCGCTCCCTCTCAACGATCCTCCTGCCAAGGATCCGGAAGGCCTCTTCCACTCTTTCTCCCGTCTTGGCGCTTGTGAAGAGATGCGGAGCTTTGAGCAGTTCCGAAATCCTCAGGATCTTATTCTCTCCATAAGTAAACCGACCCCTCAGGTCGATCTTGTTTACAACCAGGACCCACGGAATCTCACCAACCGTCCCGCTGACGGTC
>JAJISG010000075.1 GCA_022848835.1 Thermoplasmatota archaeon
ACCCACGATGATGAGGTGGGCATCCACGCGCCGAAGGGCTTGGAGGAGGTACTCGATGCCTTTGTGGCGGACGAGGCGACCCACGAAGAGCGCCAGGGCCTCCTCCTCTCCGATGCCGTGCCTCTCTCTCACGGCCGATCCCGATGTGTGGGGGTCAAACCTCTCGGTGTCCACTGCGTTGGGAATGACCGTCGGATCGAGACTCCAGAGGCTCCTAGAGGTGGCAGCGTAGGTCTGTGTGGTGGCGATTATGCCCGAGGCCTGTTTCATGCTGTAGGCCTCCAAGGTTCTCCTGTAGAGGCCCGTGACGACGACTCCCAGGGGGCCCGGCACTTCCGGATCGCAGTGGTAGGTGATCACCAAAGGAGTCCCCGTGCTCCTCGAGACCCTGGCGGCGAAGTAGGAGGCGAGAGGTGGTGGAGAGTGGGCGTGATAGAGGTCAGCGGAGACCCCTCCCAGTTCCCTGCCGAGAGTGGGGGTGATGGGAGACCTGAAGAGCGTTAGTAGCACCTTCGACCTCAGGACTTCCATCCCCTGCACCTCTTCTCTGGAGGGTAGAGGTTCGTAGCGACTGGTCACGATGGTGACATCATGGCCCCTCCTCTGTAGCTCGAGGGAGATATCCAGCACGTGAGACTCCACGCCACCCACATGAGGATGGAAGTAGGGGCAGACCTGCGCGATTCTCATGGTTAGTATATTCTGCTACCAGGGGCGACGTTTCCCCTTACTTCAGCCCCGGGGCCTATAGAGGTGTCCTCCCCTATGATGGTGCCCACATCTATCGAGACGTTAATTCCCGTCTTCACCCGGTCCCCCATGATCGCACCAAGCTTCCTGAGGCCCGTGTCTATCCTACGACCCTTCACCATGACAGATATGGTCCCCCCGTCCAGCCGCTGATTGGCCACCTTTGTGCCCGAACCGAAGTTGCAGCCCACGCCTACGATGCTGTCCCCAACGTAGTTCTGATGGGGTATGTGACTCTTCCTCATGATGATGGAGTTCTTGACCTCGCAGGCGTTCCCCACCCTACACCCTTTCCCGATGTAGGTGGAGGGGCGGATGTAGCAGTTTGGCCCCACATCGCTCCCCTCGTCTAGGTAGACCGGTCCCTCCAGGTAGGCTCCCGACCTGACAGTGGCCCCCTTCGCCACCTTCACTGGCCCCCTGAGCACGGCATCCTCCTCCACATCACCCTCCACTTGTCCCTTCAGACTCTCCAGGAGAACCTCGTTCGCCCTCAGCAAATCCCAAGGATAGCCCACGTCGAGCCAGGGCCCTTTCAGCCTGTGGACCAGGGTGTCCTCCTTCTTCAGCAGGAGTTTCAGTGTGTCGGTGATCTCATACTCCCCTCTGGGTGACCTGGGAGTCTTTCGTATCAGATCGAAAATCGTGTCGTTGAGGAGGTATATCCCCGCGTTGACCCACGGGCTGGCGGCCTTGGTGGGCTTCTCCTCAATGTTCACCAAGCGCTCGTCCTTCACATGGACAGAGCCGAATGACTCGGGCCTCTCTGTCTTGGCTACCGCTATCACGGTGGAGTCTCCCCTTCCATGTCTTCTGATCATCTCCTGGAGGTCCTTCACGTGGAAGATGATGTCCCCGTTGAGGCAGAGGAAGCGTGAGTCCACATGACCCTCCGCCAGTGCGACGGCCGCGCCAGTGCCCTCCAGGGCCTCCTGCTCCGCGTAATCCAGGGGTAGGCCTAGGGAATCTCCGTGACGAAAGTACTCCTTGAGCCTCCGGCCCCTCCAACCGATCAGGATAGTGGCCGCCTCGATGCCCGACGACCTCAGCCTCTCCAATATGTGCTGTAAGAAGGGCTTCCCCGCCACTGGCAGGAGCGGCTTTGGGCGATTGGATGTGAGGGGTCGCATCCGGGTCCCCGCGCCAGCGGCCAGCAGAAAGGCTCTCATAATATAGCCTCGGAGACCTTCGAATGGAGGCCGGCATATATCTCCCTTGCCCTCGCCTCCTCCCGCGCCTCCACGGTAATCCTCATCTTCGGCTCGGTTCCTGATGGCCTCACTAGTGCCCACGCATCGTCAAACGCCAGTCTCCAGCCATCTAGGCGTGAGACCTCCACCACCTCCATGGACTCCAGCTCCGCCGCGAGCCGCTCACTCTTCGCCTCAGTCGGGTCGTAGGTGATGGAGCCTCGAAGTATTGGGTAATCTGGGATCTCCTCTACCAAGCTTCTGAGGTTTTCCCGTTGGAGGATGGAGCAGAGGTAGGCGGCGGCATAGACGCCGTCGGGGTAGAGGGCGTAGCCAGGAAAGATCCACGTTCCGGAGGCCTCGCCTCCTAGATCCGCCTCCTCCCTGAGGACAGACTCGGCCACAAAGACGTCGCCCACCCTGGTGCGAACCACCCTCTCTTCGCCTAGGACATCCTCCAAGACCATGGAGGCATCGACAGGGACGACCACCTTCCCGGCCTTGAGAGCCTGGGCGAACAGGATCAGCAGCTTCTCGGCCTTCACCACGTCGCCCTCCTCATCCACCGCCACCATACGGTCCCCGTCGCCGTCATGGGCGATTCCCACACCACAGCGGGAGCTCACCACCGCCTTCCTCAGATCCCCCAGAGCCTCATTCATCGGCTCCGCCCCCCTCCCAGGAAAGGAGCCATCGGGTTGAGAGTGGAGGGTGAGCACCCGACAGCCCATCTCTCTCAACACTAGGGGAGCTATGAGGCTCGCAGCACCGTTACCGCAGTCCAGAACGACCTTGACCTCCGAGGGCTCAATTGCTGCGAGAATCGCCTCCTTATGCTCGATCAAGGCTCCCTCGTACCTAAAGAGCTGCCCAATCCCGTTCCAGCCTTCATGCGAGGGTTCCGACTCCATGGCATCCTCCACTCTCGACCTCAAATCCAGATCGAAGGGCATGCCGGAGGAGCTCCAGAGCTTCAGCCCGTTGTACTCAGGAGGGTTATGGGAGGCGGTTATGATACCACCGAAGTCGAACCTGGCAGCCATGTGAGCTATCGTGGGGGTGGTGACAATCCCACAGTCGTGGACATGGACACCTCCAGAAGTGAGGCCAGCCACCAAGGAGGCTTGGAGAGGAACACCACTATCTCGTACATCCCGGCCGACTGCTGCCTCGTCGAAGATGGTGGCCAGGGCAGAGCCCAGCCTCAGAAAGAGCCTCTCGTGGACCTCCGTTGGATATCGACCGCGGATTCCCGAGGTGCCGAAGAGATTCACGGTGTCGAATGGAGTCGTGGGATAAAGCTTTTTGAGGCCTAGTCAGGTGGCGATTTGGGTCGGCCATATGCCTGACTGCAAAAGCTTTAATAACGGACGCCAGTATTGCTCGTCGGCCTCGAACTGGCCGGGTGTAAGGAGGGTGTAATGTGGTAATGGAACCTATAAGCGCGGAGAGGGCTATCGAGATTGCGCGACAGAAGGGGCTTTTGCCTGGAAGGGTGAGAGGCACCAACGGCATTCAGTTCACCAAGGGTAGCAACGAACGCCTTGAGGTCATCTCCTGGGATGAGTTTAGGCAACTCCTTGCGAGGAGGGGCCTTCAGGTGTACGAGAGCGGCGGCTGGATGAAGATAATGAAGAGGAAGTGAGAGTCCCTCTCTCCCTACAGTTCCTCCTCTGCTCTGATCTGAGCCTCGATGGCGGCCTCCAGTAACTTAGCCTCGTCCTCAGTGCCGTTGTAGCACTGAAGGACTAGCTCCTTGGTGTATAGCTTCAGGAGGTACCTGTACCACCTCCTGTGTGTAACACTCTCCCTCTCATAGTCGGGATGACCCTTGTTGATGTAGACCATGTGCTGATTGGGAGCATACCTGGAACGCCAGGACACACCGTCGGTGATGAACTCTGGAAGGGGAAGGCCTACCAGGCGCCTCCTCTTGAGTCCACTAGTGCCCCCGTTACCCTTGGATGCCGGTCTCTTCACAACCCCTGTGGAGGCTCTTCGAACCGGTGGGCCAGCTATGAAGAGGGAGTCCGGTCTGTTCTTCGCAATCCTGAAGATGTCCAGATGGGGCAGCTCACGACACACCCTCTCCAGGTCCCCCTTGAGCCTTCTGATGACCCGCCTCAGACCGACCTTCTCCCGCTGAGCGTCCTGAATCTTGATAATGCTGCTCAGCTCTTCTTCGATGCCCTTTAGCGCGTTCACGAAGGTGTGATACCTCTCATCTTGGAGGAACTGCCCCCGAGTGGGCCCCGAAAGCCTTCCGCCGTCGAACCTCACCCAACCCTGTATCCTCCTCACATCCCACGGAGGGCAACGCAGCTCCTCAATCTCCGTGATGCTCCTGTAGACACGAGTCGCCCCGGCGCCCTCTTCCTTGGCCCTCAGGACGGGCACTACGGCGTTCGAGTCCTCCTTCTCCAAGACGTAGAGCTCAAGACGCACGGGACCGTAGTCGGTGAGCAGGGTGGGCCTGTGGAAGAGAGCCCCCTCGAAGGCCCTCTCCTTCGGGATGACATCGTACTCCTTGCTCCGGTCCCTCACCCTGACGGTGAGGCCCTTCTCCAGCAGCCTGCTCCAAAGCTCCTCTTCGATGGCCTTCTTCACTTTAGGTCCCGTCCACACCCTGGGATTCCGAAGTTTTCTGATCGTGATAGCTGTCCCTGGGTCGTTCCTCCCGCCCTTCGACCTCTCTATGTGAGCCGTCAAGGTCTCCGCATCGATCCTCAGTGTGTAAGTGGAGGACTTGCCGTTCCTGGGTAGGTCATACTGCTCTGAGAGGCTGGGGTAGCCTCCGTAGTCCGTCCTCGTCTCGATGATCATCTCTCGGCCTATGGTCCTGAAGCCGAACAGTCCCACGGCAAACTCTCCTTGGGCACCCTTGTAGTCCTCAAGCTTGCCCTTGAAGGATTTCGCGACTCTGGTGATCACCCCTTTCAAATCTGGAACTCCCCTCTCATCGGGAACGAAACCGCGGCCGTGGTCCTTGATTGTGATGTAAGAGTCCGAGCCACGCCTCACTATCCTTACTTCGATGTGGCCCCTCATCTCGTAGCCCGGAGGGTACTCGTCGATGGCGTTCTCCACCTGCTCCAGAAGAGCCTTCCATGGACCCTGGCTATCGGCCAAGAGTTTGATGGCTGCTATCCTGTCCCCTATGTCAGCCTGGACCTCTATCTCGGCAGCCTCAGGTAGCTTCCGGGACCTTCGAAGGGCTTTGAATATCCTCCGGAAGGCCCGTCTCAGTCCGGAGAGGGCTCCTCCCTTCTTCCTTGAAGCGGGCTCCACCGCAACTTGAGGGGGCTCCGCCTGTCTTTATAGGTAACGACACTGCTATCAAAAGTGATTCTAGGACTCCTCTGCCACCGGCTCCTCCTCGATCAAGGTGAAAAAGGTGAACTTCACGGCGTCGCTAGGGCAGTAGCAGATCTGGTGGAGGTACCTCTTGCCTCGAACCTCCACCTCTTCCGTGCGAACGACCTCCTCCACCTCCTCCCTGCAGATGGGGCAATAGGGCATCGTCAAGCCTACCGTTAGCCCTCTATAAATGACTTCGTAGACATGTTGGGAATCTTAAATAGAGGGTGAAGGATTCAGCAGGTGGGCGGCGGTAGCCAAGCCAGGTCAACGGCGCTAGATTCAGGGTCTAGTCCCATAGGGGTTCCCAGGTTCGAATCCTGGCCGCCGCATTCACTGGAACACATGTCTAGTCACGATATATTGTCCGCCTGTGGCCCACTGTTAGGATGTAGATCGTCTTGCTCTCCCAATCTACATCCACAATGACGCGATAATCTCCCACACGAATCTTGAAGGCATCCACTCCCCTGAGTCGCGACAGGTAGCGACGCGGGCGTTCGGCGACCTGCTGCAGTTTCTTGGCAAGCCTTTCCTGGGTGTCTCCGGCTAGCTTCTCGAACTTGTCTGCCGCCAGCCGAGAGAACTCCACCTGGAAGGGCAAGAAGTCACTCGCCCCGGAGCAGATCGCTCATGGGGACGGACTTTCCTTCCCGAATCTGACGACGGCTGAGAAATATCTCCTCAATAGTCTCCAGACTGAGCTCCTCCTCTAAGGCCCGGGCGAGGACATAGCGCACGAATTCGGATTTCGACGGGAATCCTCTCTGCCTGGCCGCTTCAGCGATGAGCTCTGCCAGTTCCGGCGTTACCTTGAGGCTGATGGTCTTCACTCTCTATGGTATTACGGTCGTATTACTTAGGCTTTCCCGGATGAGGTCCCTCCCAATGAACCGACTAGGAAGAGCTAGATACAGGGTCTAGTCCCGTAGGGGTTCCTAGGTTCGTAATCCTGGCCGCAGCATAAACCGTAAGATGACTTTCGATCCCCATCCAAAAGATTCTATCGATAATCCCTGCCTCGGCGGAACACCTCGATCACCTTCACATCCGTCTCCTCGATTAGGTACACGACTCGATACGCACCGACACGCAGTCGATGCTTCAGAGGCTTGGTGCCCACCAAACGCTTGATATCCACTCCTGACCTGGGCCTGAGAGGGTCTTTGGACAACTCCCCCAGTCTATTGACAATCTTCTCCCGCTGGGCTTCATCGAGCCGTCTGAGCTGTTTTGTGGCTGTCTCGGACAGGAGAATCTGGTACGACAAACGCATCCGACCTGACTGTAGTGATAGGCGCCGCCGTCAGAGATTCTCCAACGGAATGAACTTCTCTTCCTCGAGAATCCGGTTCCACCTTCTGTTGAGTTCTCTCATTGAAGCTTGTTCTACAAGGCGCCGAATGATTTGATCATAGGTATCACCTTTCTTCCCGAACTCCTTAAGTAACTCCTTGGTTTCCCGCCGCACGGAGATTGTAGTCACATCTGGCATAACGACCATGGACAATATAGATAGCATGATACTTATAGTTGCATGGAAAAGAGGGCACCGCCCAATTTCAGTCGTAATCAACAAGGTCCGCGTAGAGTAGCTACAGTTGAAGCTAGACTTGCGGTCTAGTCACGTAGGGGTTCCCGGGTTCGAAGCCTTGCAACCGCCCTCGTCCGATGTCGAGTCTGCCATAGCAGCATCGTCTTGGCCGAGACGGCCGCCACAACGAGAACGTGTAGTCGGATTGGCTGGACGGAAGATGTCTCGAACAGGACCACCGGCGGAATGTGGAGAGAGACTGGTAGGAAATTTCAGAAAATGTGAGGAAGTCCGCCCAGGTCAGCCAAGGAATCTTCCTCCGACATTAACCTCAATCAGGCCTCTAGGCGAAAGGCTGAACCGATCCAGCCATCGCTACGAACTCTTCGTCTGTCAGATGGCCCATAATGTTCAATTCACGCCAGCCCTGCCACCATCTGACCTGTGGGACTTCTCCGTGACCGATCATGCCTACGTGCCCGTCGATATTGACCCGCTCCAACCTACCCTTCGTCTCCTCGATGGCAGATACGATGAAGGCCTCCTGTTCCTCCGAGGTCATCACACCGGCAGGCGTCTCGAGGGGAATGACCGCCCCTGCCTCGACCCGTTCAGACTGACGAAACTCCCCCGATTCCAAGGGTTCCCTGTCGAAGACTATGTAGTAGACGCACACCGGTTCGTACAATTCCTGCGATGGGCAATTCGTGAGGCAGATACGAAGGTAACAGAAGGCCAGCTAATTTGAGATCGGGTTCTTCAGGGTCCACTAACTCGCCAGTTATGAGGACAAACCTGCCAAATCCGTACGGCTCGATCCATTGGTCGCAAATGCAGTGCGCTTTGGAAGCAAGAAAGGCGGTATGATTATCGCTAACGTAACAGCCAGGAACCCGTGGGGCTTTTTCAGCGAAGATCGGCGGTGGATAGGCTACCTTCCACAGATCTGCCCACATGAAGCCGAGCGAGATCGAGCAATCTCCACCGCTTCAATAACTAGGCTGAGCAACAGGAACAGCCGCAGCCACAAGCGCAGCCTTCCTTCGAGGTGGGAATTATCGGTAAGGTTTCGCTCCTCTTAGGGGTGGCACCCTCAACCCGCTTTGCAGAGACTTCTCCCACGAACCATTGGAAAGCTGGTCTCTTATTTATACTGTTAAGAGGGGAGCGTCGGGATTGATGGCTTTGGGAATACTTGCTGTCTTCTCGACTGCATGCATGGGCGCCTCGTACCTTCTCCAAGGCGAGTGCGTCCTGGGCTGGTGGCGGAAGGCATTCCGACTACCCGACAATGTGGCGCGCGATAGGTCTCACCAAGGTCCGGACGGGCCTCCCGGAGCCAGCGAAGATGTACCACGAATCATGGATTTCCATAATTCATCGCATCTGAACTAATCCGTTGAGTAATTGTTGACCATTCTCGTGGCCTGCATGAAAGCATAGCGGGTAGTGGGGGCAAAGGGCTATTCAATAGACGAAAGGAAGTCCTGCATCGGAACGGCAGGCAATGTATCAGCGAAAAGAAACCCGTCAGAGGCGATCAAAGCGCTGATCTTCATCATGGTCGCGTCGTCCGGCGCTTCCACTACAGCGATAAAGTCGTATGATCCAAGAGTCCCCCAGGCCGATACGATCCTCCCGCCCTGTTCCTCTAAGATCCTCGAGTCACCCTCAAAGACAGACCTTCCCTCCTTGATGAGTTTCCTGCCTTCATCCGTCAGCCTTACTAATCGAATATATGTCGGCATTTTCCTCCCGAAAGCGGCGAACGTGGGCAGAGGCTATAAGGATTTCTTCTGAGCTACCACCTAAGAGAAAAGAGGTCTGCAGGCCCCTAACACAGTCCAGTTCCTAGAGCCTCGAAACGATTAGGAGGGTTGTCTGGGCTGTGACGTGTAGAGGCAGTATTGTACGCGAGGCACGGGCCCTCCCGGGACAGGCGGAGGACTCGGTTCCCGGGGCTCAAACGGGTCCCAAGGATCCGGTTCAGAAGGGTCGGGTCCCGAGGGTTGTGCGAATTTGAATCCTCTTCCCATAGCGTTCCACCTCCATTTCGATGCTCTCTTCACTCCGTCTAGCCTTGAGTAACTCCACAAGGTATCGCAGATCGGTGACAGGCGCGTTCTCAATAGAGAGGATAACGTCCCCCACTTTCAGGCCTGCGGCTTCAGCAGGTCCGTCTGGGCTCAGCTCTACTACAAACACGCCCTGAAACGCAGACAGCCCATAACGGTGGGCTAGCGCTTGAGTCACATCATAACCCGTTATCCCCAGCCAGGGTCTCTGAACGCGGCCATGCTCGATAATCTGCTTCGCAATTTCCAAGGCCTCATTGATCGGGACGGCGAAACCGATTCCTTCGGCATGTGGGATCATCGCGGTATTTATCGCCACCACCGTTCCCTCCAGGTCCAAGAGGGGCCCACCGCTGTTGCCTGGGTTCACAGCAGCATCCGTCTGAATCATCTTAAGGCTGTTCCCGTTGCCCGCCCTTAGGTTCCGTCGAAGGGAGCTTACCACACCGGAGGTGACCGTTGGCCCTCCAGCTAGGCCCAGAGGGTTGCCTATCGCCAAGACAGGCTGACCGACTTTCAATTCGTTAGAATTCCCGAAGTCCGCTGGCTTCAGCGCGCCGCTCTCCACTTTGATGACCGCTATGTCCGTCTCTTCGTCAGCCCCTATCACCGACCCGCCCAGAACATGTCCATTGGACAGTGTGATGATGGTCTTCTCTCCCCCGGAGATTACATGTTGACTCGTCAGAATGTGCCCTCGCTCGTCCAGGATTACTCCAGAGCCGATGCCTCGGCGATACGGTCCGCAGTAGGATCTGGAGGGACTAGAGGTTGCACTCACGCTAACAACGCTTTCAGATGCCCGTTCCACAGCTTGGGTAAAGGCCTCTTGGAGTTGGCTCATCATGTGGGTCTTGATGGTCGAGGAGGGATAAGTTGACCAGGGATTGGAGGAGTAGGTCACACCGCCCAACGTCTGAAGGGCTCTCGAATAGGATGATGGGTGAATGGATCTGACTGTCTGATGTAAAGGGCAACATGCTCGCTCGGTCGGGGAGGTTTTTGGAACTATGTCGCCACCCGTAACGGGGGCTCAAGGTTTATGGTATATGACCGTCTTGATTCTGTAACGATGCAGGAGCCACCCTTTTCCACTACAGAATTCCCCGCATTATCGGACCGCGATCTTGAGGTCCTCTCCCTGCTCGGTGAGAAGGGCGACTCCCATGTCGCATTCCAAGGCATGAAGCGTCGTCTCGGCTTGCACCAGGAATCGCTCGCGCGTACACTCCGACGGTTGCAGGACGATAGGCTCATCGAAAGGTCCAGCCAGGGATACCAGCTCAGCCCGCGGGGCCTCCACCTAGCTCAGGCACTTCGAGAACAGACCAGTGCGCCCTCCCTCCCAGTTCTGAGGACCGTCCTGCCTGATCGCCACGAGGCCCTGCAAGCAGCAGAAGCCCTTCGTCATCGCTGGTTTGGTCAGCTCCGATGGTACGGCCACTCTGAAGACGTTCGAGGCGTTACCCTCTCATGGACCACAGAGGACGGGGCCATCCATTTGGACGCCCGATTCGAGGGTATCCTATTCTCCGTGGACGCCCGACTGGCCGATCCCTCCCGCATCCCTGAGGCCATCGTCGCCGCTCATCGCCTCCTCTATGAGGTCATGCAAGCATATGTTGGAGCTGGACAACGCGCCCTGCCGGCACCGGACAGCTAGACTTCAGCGTTCGTGAGTCGTGTGTCGAGTGTCTGGGTCACAGCATAGGGAGATCCGGTAGACATGGGCAGGGCGGAAATGTATGAGTCTCATAGGAGGGGGATAGCGACGACGAGCGACAAGACGGCACCAGAGGGCGATGTGGAAGCATACATTGCAGAGGTCGATCGGTCGCTCCGCGAAGTGGTGGAAGCTCTTCGGCAGCTCGTTTTGAAAGGGGCACCAGGTATTGAGGAGGGGATCAAATGGGGCCAGCCCTGCTACTCCCGGAACGGCAATATCTGCAACATCAGTGCGGACCGGGGTCATGTCAAGTTGGGCTTCTTCAAGGGCGGGGATATCACTGATCCTGAGGGTCACCTAGAGGGAACGGGAAAGAAGATGCGCCACATTAAGGTTCGACTACTGGAAGATATTCAGGAGGAGGCGTTCGCAGCCTTAGTCCGAGAGGCGGTGAATCTCAGTAGAAGAGAGTAAGCGATAGAGCCTCCTGGAGTGGCCTCCGAGATGGTGGCACCTCCTACAATGATAGAGACGGGCGCAGCGTCAAATGCCACTCCAGGCTGAACCAACAGGACGGTGACCAACGTGGTGCACACAAGCCCGAATCTGGCAAATCCTCCAGGTCCGAACTTCAGCGCCCCCGTCGGAAGATGCGGCGCCAGCCTCTCCTCTTCTCGCGGGCCCTCACAACCAGTATGGGGATACGGGCCCTCTTGACGAGCTCCTCGGAGACGGACCCCAAGATGAAATGCCTGATGCCTCCCATCCCGTGGGATCCTATGACAATGAGGTCGTATCTCTCGGATGAGGCTTCACTCAAGATCTGGTCAGCCACCTTCCCATGGCGAACCTTCAGCTCGACCCTCACTCCGGCCTTTTTCAGCGTCTCCAGGGCCTTATCGAGAGCCCGTTTTGTCTCCGGTTCAGGCTCCGGCTTTTCCGAAACTCGCCTTAGAAAGAGTGCGGGTTCCGTCTCCGCCACATAGAGCAAGGTGACTGGGGTCTCCAAGGCAGCTGAAACCGACGCTCCGAACTCCACAGCCTGCTGGCCATAGGGGGAACCTCCAGTACAGAAGAGGAGCTTCTTCAGCTCCTGGCGTCGCCCCCAGAGTATGAGGACATTGACCTTTGCGTGGTGGAGGATAGAGAGGACCTCCGCTCGGGGGAAGACCTTCTTGAGGCCCCTCCGACCTCTGAATGAGAGGATGACCAGATCGTAGTCCCCTTCGTGGATATCCGACATGAGTTCCGCTGCAAGGCCTCTCTTGACCTCGGCCTCTACCTCCGGTGCGATCTCCTGCAAGAGGGTCGTCTCCTTCTTGAGCAGGGGCTGGATGGACCTCGTCTCTTCCACAGTCTCAACGATGATCCAGTAGTCCATGGGTGAGTCTAGGGCCCTTGCGAATTCGACGGCATACCTCAGGGACCTCTCTTCCACCTTCTTATCGGTGGCAAGAAGGATGCGACCCCTCTTCTGCTGCTTTGCCTGCACCATCCTTCACCCTTTCCCATTCAGTAGTCTAACTTGATACAAATTACTACCCATGCTATACCACCAACAAGATTAGTGGGACGGCGACCATCACGATCACGAAGCCCGTCAGGGCCCGGTTGCTGTGAAAGATCCAGTGGAAGAGCCACAGGACTGTCCTGCTGTAGTACCTGTACAGAAGTAGCACCAGTAGGGAGATGCCCCCCACACTGAGCATTGCTACCAGAACGAGGTTGACAGCTGCGTTGTTGGCAATCAGGAAGGCGACCAGCAAGGTGTCCATGAAGGTGGTGATATTGGCCCCCAAGATGTAGGGTATGACATCCCTCCGGCGGATGTATCCCTTCAGATACAGGGGCACGAGCATGCCCAAGGATAGGGATACGCTCGTGGAGATCAAGGTTATACCGGCTCCCAGCAGAAAGGAGAAGAGCGGCACTTCCAGGAAGCGGTGGATGGCGGATACCGCCACCTCCTCCACCTCTTTGCGGTGAAAGGCCCTGTCGAAGAGGGAGAAACCGGCGTACAAGGAGCCAATGGAAAGAGCGAAGACGAGTCCTAGTGGGAGGGTGTCCAAGGCGTAGGTCACCAATGGGCCAAAGAGCATCGTCATGCCGTCGAGGAGGAGGGGAGGAGTGCCCAAGCTCAGCTCACTGAGGAAACCGGTGGAGAGGATGACAAAGCCAAGGAAAACGGCCGGAATGTAGACAGAGTAGGTCACGAGAAAAGACAGGACCCCCATGGACAGGCTCTCCTCCCTGCCGCCCCCTCTCGCCATAGCCACCATGCCTATAACAATCACGATAAAGGAGGCTCCGAAACGGGATCCCATGACCAGCATGTATGCCGAAATCAGGTCCAATACTCCCGCGTCGAGTAGGCCTAGGGCCACGGCCGCGATGGGAGAGCCGCTCAGAACCGCGTATGTGACGAGCCACCCGAATCCCAGGGCACTAGTGGGAGAGACGAGTAGCGTGCCAAAGAGGGGCTCTAGGAAGGGTGCGAGGCCCTCCGCTGATGCCTTCATGAGCTGGATGCCTAGTACGAAGGCGAAGCTCCCCAGGGCCGCAAAGAGTATCTTCTTGAAGATGGAGAGCCACGCTATGCCTCTGACCTCCTCCAGAAGGTAGGTCTCAGCCAACCTCTCACCGGCGACCCTGAGGGCATCATCCTCAGACGTCTCATCGGGGCGACGTTTCAATGCCCCCAGCATCTCCCGAGCCTCGCATAAAGGTATCCTGCAAGAGGGCTATCCCAGGGCCAGGTCCATGAGGAGCTTCCCTGCTGCGACGAAGAGGACTAGGATGAAGATGAGGGCGACTGATCTGGCCCTCAACTTCTCAAGCCCCCAGCGAGAGCCCAGGAAGGAACCGATGAGGACAAGAGGCCAGAGGACAGCCAGAACGCCATAGTCCAAAGGGGAGGGGCCTCCGAAGACGAAGTAACTGGCGATGCCTATCGTGGAGATGGGTATTATCATCAGGGTGGATGTTCCGATGGCCAGTCTAGTCCTACGACCCAGGAGGTAGACCATGATGGGGACGTTTGCGACGCCCCCGCCGATGCCCAGACTTCCCGCGAGGAAGCCCGACGAGAGCGTGGTCGTGGAGGCCATCGTGAGACGCGGGCGGGTCATCCTGGAATCATCGTCGCGATCGAAGGTCTCAACTCTTCGCAACCAGTCACGGAGCATCTTCATCCCCACGACTACAAGAACGATAGAGAAGAACGCCAGAAAAACCACCCTCGAGGAAGCCAGGGTGAAGAGAGCCCCTATGACTGCGCCGATCAAGGCGCCGCCTACAAGGAAGGTCGCTAGTCTCCCGTTCACCAGGCCCCGCCGATGATGATTGTAGGTAGCGGAGATGGCGGTAGCAATGGTGAAGGCCAAGGACATGGGCACTGCCACCTCCTTGAGAGAGGTCACAAACGTGAGGAGGATGGGGACGAAGAGGTGACCGCCTCCCATGCCCAAGTTGGAGTAGACGAAGGCCACTAGGAAGAGCAGCAGAGCTACCAAACCCAGCAGCAGCGGGTCCATGTACGGTCCATGTGAGAACATGGGAAAAAGATGCGCCTGGTGGATTGCGGAGGGAGTCTCCTTCACGAAGGCTGTCGTCCCCCAGAGTAAGGGCTTTAGGCGATCTTTCCGTAGGGGTATCGTTGAAGTACCTTTTGCGCTACGGCGAGATAGGTCTGAAGAGCAGCCGTGTCCGCCGCACAATGAAGGAGAGGTTGATGGCCAACACGTCTAGGCTGTTCAGGCAAGAAGGGGGCCGATGCGCCTTCCGCGAAGAGGAGGGGAGGCTCTTCCTGGAATCGGACTACCGTGATGCCAGTGCGGTTCTAGCGAGAGTTTTCGGACTCGTCTCCTGTAGTGAGGTGGTGGAGACCTCCTCATCCCAGCAGGAGATGATTGAACTCTGCCTAGAGATAGCGGGCCGCCAGCTTACTAGGGGACCCTCCTTCGCAGTCCGGGTGAGAAGAGTGGGGAACCATCCCTATACGAGCATGGATATCGCAAGACAGGCGGGCTCTGCCATCCTCTCCGCCTTCCCTGAGCTCAAGGTGAATCTGACTGAGCCCGACTGGAAGGTCTTTCTGGAGATACGAGGTGAGAAGGCCTACGTGTACTCAGAGATACTTCAGAGTCCTGGTGGTCTTCCCCTGGGAACCCAGGGAAGGATCCTGGCATACGTAGAGGGTGCTGAAGGAGTGTTGGCGGCGTGGCTCATGATGAAACGGGGGTGTTGGGTGACTCCTGTCTTCCTAAAGGAGAAGAGGTGGGCTAGAGCCCTAGCTTACTGGAACCCTGACCTGGTTGTACACCGAGTGGGCCTGCTGAAGGAGATGAAGGATTTGGCTGAGGTGGAAGGAGCGATGGGATACGCTTATCCATGGCGCTTGGAGGGAGTGGGGGCGGAGGACCTGAAACCCGCCTTCTATCCATTGGTCGGCGCATCTCAAGCCAGGTTGGAGAGGCTGAGAGAAAGGGTGCTGGAACCCGTCGGGATGGCTTGAGGCTACTTGCCCTTACTCGAGTGGGCCCTTATCGACGGTCTGATCTTCTCTGCTCCCTTGCCCTTCTTCCTGAGGCCGCGACCCCTCTTCCCCGCCGAGGTAATGCCCCTGAAAACCCTACCCCTGTTCGCCGAACGAAGAAGCCAGTTGACCGCCTGATCAGATGCTATCGAGGGGTGATGCGTATCCACCAAGATGACTTCGTAGTACTTGTAGCGGCCATCCTCTCCCACCCAGTATGAGTTCAGGACCTCCAAATTGGGATGTCTCCTGGCCGCCCTCTCCTCGGCTATTCTCTGGATGCTTTTGGCCATGGTTATCTTCGATATGCCCTTCCTCTTGGGTTTTCTACCCCCCTTAATGGTGTGCTTCCGAAGGCCCCCCCTTCGGACCCTGGATCTTACGATAACGAAGCCCTGTTTGGCCTTGTAGCCCAAGGCCCTTGCCCTGTCGATCCGGGTGGGCTTTTCCAGCCTCTCCATGGAGGAACCCCTCCTCCACTGAATCATCCTCTTTCGAAGGAGTTCGCCAACGTAACTCTCGTCCGGAGTGGCCCATGCTTCCCTGACGTAGTGGTAAAGGCTACGATGCCTTGACTGGGGACCCTTTTCCGGTTCTTCTCCCTCCATCTTCCCTCCCCTAGAGGCGTCTGGCAGAGGGGGTTTCTACCCTCACCCCGCTATTTATCCCTTGTGGCGTGGCAGAGGGAGTAGAACCGCTGAAGACCGAAAGTGAGCCATCACATGAAGTCCTCTAAGGTGAGGGACCGGTCCGTCTTCCTTGGCCTCGACCTTGGTTTCTCGGCGGAGCCCTCTTTGAAGAGGGTCGACTGCTGACTGCCCGCAAGTAGGCTCTTCTCGTCCCACCCGAAGACCTCGCTGATGTACCCAAGGGTCTGGGCCAGTCGGCGGGCGTAGTACTCCCAATCAGGAGTCCCCTCGAAAGGCTTCCCGCTCAGGTAGGGCTGCACATCCATGGGCGACTTATGGGCGTTGATAACTATCCACGAAACCTTCATTCCAGGAACGAAATCGTAACCCATGGCCTCCAGTTTGTGGGCTGCCTGGACATTGGGCATGGCGTCGGGGTTCACGTACTTCGACGGCTCCTTCACGCTTCTGGAGATGACCAGCTTCTCCACTGGCGGCTTCCCCGCCTGAACCTGCACAATGGTGTTCCGGGCGAACCTCACCGCCCCCTCGATGTCGTTGCTCAGTATGCTCTCCAAGACCTCTGTCTGGGACTCGCTCTGGAGGTCGAAGGCATCGGTTCGTCTTATCTCATATCCACGGACGGTGAGCTCCTCCTCTGGCCACACCACCTTGCCAGCGTACCTCTTCTTCTTTCCGTGGGAGAAGAAGGTCCTGAAGACCTTTTCAAACTCCAGACGCATGCCCTTTCCGGAGAGCTTCTCGGCTAGCTCCCTCCCCGTCTTCATGCACTCCTCCAGGGTGGTGACCCCTGGAGAGAAGAAGACACTGTCTGTATCGCCGTAGATGACCCTGTTGCCCTTCGCCTCGAGACGGTTGATAACCTCCCTTATGTTCTCCCGGGCGAAGGCCGTGATGCTCCCGCCGATCTTGGGGTTGGTGAAGCGGTAGAAGGAGGATGCTAGGACACCGTAGAAGGCGTTCATCAGGACCTTGACAGCATCCTGGAGACGGCGGTGGTACTCCCTCTCCTCCTTTGAATCCGCCTGCTCCATCTTCTTCCTAATCTCATCCCGCTGCCCCATGAGGTCCTTGAGGATGCCTGGTAGAAGACCCACCCTCTTCTCCCTGGTGAGGAAGCGGACCCCCGTGGGGCTTACGATCTCTCCTGTTTCGTGGAGCGTGGTGAAGCAGATGTTGTTCTCTATGATGAGACTGGGATACATGGCCCTGAAGTCCATGCCCACGACCCATTCATAGAGCCCGGGATCGATGCTGTGCACATATCCGCCGACGATAGACTCGCCGCTTCCTCGCCGCTTCATCATGGGAACCCCGAAGCCCTCTCGATCGGCGATGCGTATGAGGATGGAATCGATGAGGTTGGACGTCCTGCCGTTCAGGACGTCGTCCAGGGGCAGCTTCGAGACTGTAGCCAGGTCCATGGCCTTCTCCACGCTGGCAAGTCTCTCCAGGATTCTGAGGGAGAGCTCGGCGTCCTTGAGACAGTACTTCACGACCAGATCCGGGTCTCTCTCCCACTCCTCGTCTATCCTACTCCTGTCCACATCCATCTTTCCCTCCCCGAAGAGGAGTTTGGAGACATGGTCCAAGGTTTCCTGCTTTGGCTTCAGCTCGCTCTTGACGCTCCACCAGGCATCGGCAATCACACGACCATGGAGGCGCCAGAGACGCTCACTGAAGCTTCTCAATGTGTCAAAATCCCGGCCTAGGGGAAGGTCACCGAGGCCCCCCTTACGGGCCCTCTCCAAGAGCGCTGGGATATCGTACCCTCCGATATTGTAGCCCGTTATGATGTCGGGGTCCTCCCTCTGTACCAGGCTCACGAAGTCCCTGAGGATCTCTCGCTCACCCCCCCTAAGGGCCGTGAGCTCCAGTTCGCCGTCGTTCCTAAGGGCGACGCCCAGCGTGAAGAGCCTGCCGTCCTTGATACTGTTCTCTATGTCGAAGCTGAGGACCTTCAGGGATGGGTTGAAGGGGCTGCACTCCTCGAACCTCTCGGCCTGGAGCACCAGGTCCGTGGTGTAGTGGCCCGTCACCTCCTCGCCGTACACGCGGAAGCAGGAGCCGAGGTCCATATCATACATGAAACGGTGAACGAAGGGGATGTCGGCCGCCAGCACATCAGAGTCGTACTGCCGACACCTGTTTCGATACTCGGGGGTCCGCCAGGGGTGCTTCATGACGACCTGGAAGCACCGCTTCTTCTCCAGAGGCGCCACCTCCAGCTGGACCTCCCTCAGGTCGACCACCTCCTCGTCCCTCTCCAGGGTTCCCAGCAGAGACTGAGGCGGCTCTATGGTGTAGAAGTATGGTCTGAAGC
Organism: Thermoplasmatota archaeon; assembly: GCA_022848835.1. Taxonomy (GTDB): domain Archaea; phylum Thermoplasmatota; class Thermoplasmata; order RBG-16-68-12; family JAJISG01; genus JAJISG01. Next base: position 18,080 of record JAJISG010000075.1, read on the forward strand.
CCCGGTACTCCGCCGTGATTGATCTCCCCTCCCGGGTCCTGCCGAAGAGCTGGATGACCGGTTCGTCCCCGTCCCCCTCTCTCCGGTAGGAAGCTGCAAGGAGCTTCACATCATGATGCTCAACCATGCTAGGCCCTCGAGACTATCTTGATCACGTCACCATCCTGCAGCTCGTAGTCGTGACCCACGACCCTCTTGGTCTTCGCATTTACGGCCCTGATGAAGCTGTCCCCCAGGTCTGTATGCACCCTGTGAGCTAAGTCTCTTGCTACGCTCCCCGGTGGCATGAGATACGCGTCCGGAAGGACGTTCCCCTCCTTGTCTGCCCAGTGGGTCTCATCCTCCACCGGGTAAACCACGATCATCCCCAGCACACGGAAGATGAGCTCCTCAATACACCCCTGCACGCCTGTGGAACCGAACCCATCGATGTGATCCCTGATCCTATTCAGGCCTTCCTTTTGCGCCTCAGTTAACTTCGACCCCTCCCTCATCTCGAAATCTGCAGCCCCCGGAACATATTCCACCAGACCTGATTTGGTTGCCCTGCGAAGGGCCAGCTCGCACT
>JAJISG010000076.1 GCA_022848835.1 Thermoplasmatota archaeon
CGATACAATCGCTTCCTGAGAGATAAGTTACTGGAAGACTTAAGGCGGGCCGAGAACATAGCGAGGGGAAGGTAGATGGTACGGATCGCGGGACAGCGACGAAGAACGGATAGACCCCTCGTGGAGACAACTTCCGCAGGAGGAGCCATCTTTCGGCCAAATGGAAAGCTCTTCCTTCTTCGAAAAACCAATGAGAAGAGATGGTGTCTTCCCAAGGGCGGCGTGGAGGAGGGAGAGCAGCCGGAGGAGACGGCCCTGAGGGAGATAAGGGAGGAGACGGGCCTCTACTGCCACCTGGTAGGCCACCTCACGGACATCCATTACAAGTACTACTGGTCCCCCGATGACGTCAACTTCGATAAGACTGTGAAGTACTACTTGGCCGAGGTCGTAGGAGGCAGTGTCAGACTGGAGAGGGGCTTTGACCTATACAGATGGTGCAGTGAGAAGGAGGCTCTCCACCTTCTCCACTATGAAAACGACAGGAGAGTGGTTCGGAGCGCCTTCAAGAGGCTACGAGGGATAAGGGGCTCGGCAGGGTCCTAGGTCCCGTAACCGGTTCCATCAGCTCTGCAGCCAGGATAGCAGATCACCATGACGCATAGTGTTGATGACATCCGAAGGCTCCAGCCAGCCCCTCCGCGCCTGGCCTATGCCAAATTTCATCATATCTAGATGTCTGGTCGCGTGCGAGTCGGTGTTGATGACTAGCTTGGCGCCTCCCTCTTTGGCGGCCCTGGCATAGGATCCATTGAGGTCGAGCCGTGTGACGAAGGAGTTCAACTCGAGGGACGTCCGTGTCTCAACAGCGGCGTCGATGACCCGGTTCATATCGAGAGCTACAGGCTCTCTCTCGCTGATGAGCCTGCAGGTCGGGTGTGCCAAGATGTCGACATGTTCGTTCTCCATGGCAGTGACGACTCTCTCCGTCATCTTCTCTTCCTGCATCTTGAACTTGGAGTGGACCGCGGCGATGACATAGTCCAGTTCCCTCAGGATGTCATCTTCAAAGTCGAGCTCTCCATCGTCCTTGATGTCGACCTCGGCGCCGTGGAGGATGTCGATGCCCTCTACATCCCTCCTTAGTCGGCGAACCTCTGCCATCTGCATGCGGATTTCATCGTCCTTCATGCCGCCTGCGATGTAGAGAGACTTGGAGTGGTCGCTGATGCCAACGTACTCGTAGCCTCTGGCCTTGGCGGCCTCCACCATGTCCCGGAGGCTCTCGTGACCATCGGTCCAGTCGGTGTGGACGTGCAGGTCCCCTCTAATATCCGCCTGGGCAACTAGATGGGGTAGCCCCCCATCGAGGGCCGCCTCTACCTCTCCCTGAGCCTCGCGAAGCTCAGGTTCGATGTACGCTAGTCCAAGTGTATCGTACACGTCCTGCTCGGTGCTACCCGCGATCCTCTCTTCCCCACGGAACACTCCGTACTCGCTCAGCTTGAGCCCCTTCTCAATGGCGAGGTTCCGGAGCTGGATATTGTGGTCCTTAGACCCTGTGAAGTAGAGCAGCGCGGACCCGAAGCTATCTTCGTCGAGCACCCTGATGTCCGTCTGTATCTCCTCTTTCAGGATGACCGACGCCTTGGTGTTGCCCTTGAGCAGGACCTCCCGGACGTTCGGCATATTGATGAAGGCCTCCATGACCTCTCTCCGACTAGCGGAGGTGACGAGGATGTCAATGTCCCCCACCGTCTCCTTCATACGTCTCACACTTCCGGCCACGTTTATGCTCTGGACAGGTGCGTGAAGAGTCATGTACTCGACGATGGTTTCGACCAAGGGAACGGCCTCTCCTAGGAGCTTTCGACCCCTCGTAGCGGCCTTGAGCTCTATCCCTCGGAGGATGTTCTCTCCCTTCTTCGGCCCCAGGCCTTTCAGCCCCTGGATTCTGCCTGATGTCGCGGCATCCTTGAGCTGCTCCACGGTCTCGATGCCGAGGCGGTCATAGAGGAGCTTTGCGGTCTTTGGGCCCACGCCTTGGATTTCGACGATTTCCAGTACTCCCTTGGGCACCTCAGTCTTCAGCTTTTCGTAGTACTCCATCGACCCCTCCAACATGTATTCCTCAATCTTCTTGACCATAGCCTTTCCGATTCCAGGAAGGAGGGCCAGTTTCCCCTGCTTCCAGACAACTTCGAGGTCCTGACTCATGGACTCCAGATTCCTGGCTGCCCGCCTATAGGCCTCTGGCTTGAAGCTTACACCCTGGAAGTCCAGCATGTCGGCTATATCATAGAAGATGCGGGCGATCTCCAGGTTCTTCATACCTGGAAATATTGACCCCGTTCCATAATACGTTTGTGCCGTGAGGCCCTAACCCGCTCACCTCGACCAGTCACATCCAAATCCATATCATATCGAGGACGATAATAAAGCAAAAAACTATAGGATGATGGCGTGCTCTGTTGAGGCTGAGTTGGCTTGATGGACGGTAAGGGGATACCCGAGGACGTTCACTCCTTCTTTAAGGGTAGAGGAGGCCACTCCCTAATAGTGAAGGGCTCTGCCGGTACTGGTAAGACTACCTTGGCCCTCCAGCTGATCGAGGAGCTGGAGGACATCCCCGGAGGATACTACCTGAGCATCCGGGTCTCCGACGAGTCCCTCTATAACCAGTTCCCCTGGCTAAGGGAGAAGGTGAGGAGATCGGAGCTGATGAAGGTGGGTCGGGGCTTCTTGAGAAGCTTCGAGGAAGCTGATGAGGAGGAGATGGAGAGGATCAAGCAGGCCCGGCGCCTCTTGCGGGAGGTCTCCGAGGATGAGGTGCGTGTGACCCGCGTCGATAGGACTGAGCTCAGCAAGATGGAGGGCCGACTGGAGATGGGTCAGGAGGGGGACGAGATCTACGAGAAGATGGGTGAGGGAGAGGTGGTGGACAACAGCCTGGTCTTCGACCTGGGTTCCGATCTGCCAGAGATAGACATAGCCTACGATGCCATCGATAGGAACCTGCCTCGGAAGAGCCTCCTGATCATCGACAGCATAGACGCCCTGAGCGAGAGGTACGGTATCCATCCCGCCAAGCTCATCAACACCGTTCAGAAGGACCTGGTAGAGAGCAGTAACACGAACGTGGTCTACATCCTAGAGAGCAAGGGAGGAACCAAGCTGGACTATCTGGGGGACGGAGTCATAGAGCTGAAGGACAAGGAGGTTCACGGTCGTCGCCTCCGCATCATGCTGGTGGAGAAGCTCCGAGGAAGGGAGATAAAGCAGCACAAGTACGTATTCACACTGAAGGAGGGCCGCGTGAAGTGCTTCTCCTATCGAGCGCCTCAGGCGAGGATTCGACCCAGGAGATGGAAGCCCGTTGCGGATAAGAAGAGGCGTGTGTCCACAGGTAACGAGGATCTGGACGAGCTCATCGGCATGCTAGAGAGGGGCAGTATCATGTCCATTCAGGTGGATGTGAACGTGCCCAGCGATTTCATCGATCCCCTCCTCCTTGCCTTCGTATCCAACTTCTGTCGCCTCAAGAGGGGCGTTGCCTTTGTCCCACCTGGGAAGAGCAGCGCAGACTTCGTCAGGGAGAATATGACGCCGTACATGGGGAAAAAGTACTTTGACGCATCCGTCAGAGTGTTCGAATCCTCACCCCTTGGCAGTCTGGAGGGTAGCAAGAATGCCCTTCAGATGGAGGGCTCCAGCGTCGAGACCGACTTGAAGTGGAGTATCATAGAGTACCACCTCGGCGGGGCCAAACACCCATTCCTCTCCCTGATGGCCTTCGACACCCTCGAGGCGGTTTACGGTGAGAACGTGGCCTCGCAGATGACGAGTCACTTCTCATCCATCAGGAAATCCAAGGACATATTCGTCGGGCTGACCTCCCCAACCTGCAAGTCTGCCGGTGCCGTCGCCAATATGTCGACCGTTCACCTCAGGGTGGAAAATGTGGACGGATGCATACTCCTCTTCGGAGAGAAGCCCTATACGGGATTCCACAACCTGGCATTTGACTGGAGCGAAGGGTACCCCAAGGCTGTCATTACACAGATTGTCTGATTTTCAAGGGCAAAATGAGTCTCACCCCTGATAACTGAATAGGAATATGTTTAAATTGAAGCATTAATCCTCGGCCGATGAGGGAGAAGGCCATTTCACGTCTCCTGACAGATGATTATGCTGAAAAGATTCTCGTGGCGACACACAACAGCCCCAGGTCGGTGCAGGAGATCAGTGACAAGTACGACATACCGATCGCTGCGTGTTACCGAAAGATACACGAACTCGAGGACGCTGGCTTCTTGAAGTGTGCGGAGATAGTCACTACTCCCAAGGGCAAGACCATGAAGCTCTACCAGGCCACTCTGATGAGCGCTCATCTTCGATATAAAGACGGCTCCTTCAAGGTCAAGTTTGAGTTCGATCACGACACTAAGATGAACGGCAAGTGGATCGAGCTCACCAGGGCCCAGAATTACTGAGATAGTGTTTGTACCCTTCGAGGTAGTGTTTTAATCCTCGGTTTTCCGTAGAAGATTTGATTAGGCGAGGCGTTCTACCTAAGAAGCCTAGGCGAGAGGAGGTGACTTCCTGGTTTACGATGTGATAATTCTGGGTTCTGGACCTGCGGCCCTTACCGCCGCCGTTTACACCACCCGGGGAAATATGAACACGCTGGTGATCGCCGGTTCCCAGTATGGTGGCCAGCTTATGTTGACCACCGAGGTGGAGAATTACCCAGGGTTCCCTCAGGGGGTTCAGGGTCCCGATCTCATGGATATGATGATTAAGCAGGCGGAGAGGTTCAACGCTGAGTTCATCTACGACGACGCCACCGATGTCGACTTCAAGAGCAGACCATTCAAGGTCTTCAAGGGAGAGGATGTCTACGAGGGAAGAACTATCGTGGTCGCAACGGGGGCCTCGGCCAGATGGCTGGGTCTGGAGTCTGAGAAGAGGCTCCTGGGCCGTGGGGTCTCCAGCTGCGCCACATGTGATGGTCACTTCTTCAAGGACAAGGATGTGCTCGTCGTCGGAGGGGGTGACAGCGCCATGGAGGAAGCCCTCTTCCTCTCGAGGATGGTCAACAGTATCAGGATGATCCATCGTAGGGACGAGCTTAGGGCTAGCAAGATAATGCAGGACAGGGTCGTTGAGAACTCCAAGATCGACTTCATCTGGGATTCCGTAGTGGTCGAGATCCTTGGCGAGCAGAAGGTCAGTGGAGCTGTAATCGAGAACGTTAAGACAGCGGAAAAGACGGAGTTGGAGTGCGATGGGGTTTTCGTCGCCATAGGGCACAAGCCCAACACAGCCTTCTTGAAAGGGAAGTTGGAGCTGGACAGGAAGGGCTACATCAAGGTCCAGGACCACACAAAGACCAGTGTGGAGGGCGTATTCGTCGGGGGTGACGTCCACGACTACAGGTACCGGCAGGCTGTCACTGCGGCGGGCTTTGGCTGTATGGCCGGGATGGATGCAGAGAAGTGGTTGGAGGAGCAGGCTCAAGGTGACTGGCCGCGCATCTCATAGGGACGCCCTGGATATGATTCGCGCAATCCTGAGAAGCGAGTCAGGTGTCGAAGAATCTCTGCGAGAGGCGGTTGAAGCCCTCCATGAAACCGAGATGTACTACAACTGGGTGGGCATCTACCTGTTGGAGGGTGAAGATCTCATCCTGGCGGCCTGGAAGGGTCCCCAAGCGACTGAGCACACGAGGATACCAATAGGCAAGGGTGTATGTGGTCTAGCCGCTCGCACTAGGGAGGTGGTGAACGTTACTGACGTGACCAAGGACCCGCGATACATGATGTGTTTTCCGGGGACCAGGTCGGAGATC